>NZ_JACOOD010000063.1:0-17726 GCF_014287405.1 Bacteroides sp. NSJ-48
CGGATAGAATTATGTGAGAAAGCACCGAAAAATGGCAATAAGAATGGCATATGAAGTGGTCATGTCCTATCATCTTCATATGCCATCTTATTTTTTAGGGACATTTACTGAATATCCCTTTTTATTTTCTCCTTTAATCTATATGATTAGTATTTCGGAGGTCTTGCTTCTTTTACCACCATCTGACGACCGAAGAATTCGGCGCCGTCCAGTTCGGAGATAGCTTTGGCGGCAGCTGCGCTGTCTTCCATTTCTACGAATGCAATGCCTCTGAAACGTCCGGTTGCGCGGTCCATGATAAATTTAACAGAAGATACTGTGCCGTAGTCCTCCATAACCTTTTGCAGGTCATTTTCCTTAACTCGGTAGTTAAGGTTTCCAACATAAATGTTCATAACGAAAAATGTAAATAATATAAAAATGAATAAAACTCTCTTAGAAAGACAGCCGAATAATAAAAGGATTGCAACGACAGAGAGTTTACAAAAACGTTTTTTCAACGGAAGTAAAAACCATGTAATGGAAATCGAGAAACTAATATGCCATCATTCTGCGACAAAGGAACACATTAATTTCGGATATACAATACTTTTTCTCAATTATTTTTATTTCTCTTGCCATAAGGCGGAAAGAATGCCCCGCTCATCTATATATTTCTTTGATTTTAATGGATTTGTTGTATTTACCTGCCGGCAATATGTTTTCCTGATACAGGTTTATTCCCTTGTTCAGGGGTGTCCGCTGATTTATGACATGTGTACCAAATAATTTCTTCCTTTGGTACACGTTGTACCTTACTAAGGTACGGCGGCTACCACTCTTTGGTACGACGGCTACCACCCTTTGGTACGACAGCTACCACAGTGTGGTATTCCTGCTATCAAGCGGTGGTATTGGGAAGATTGCCCGGAGGTACTGCATTAAAGAAACGGGATGGAAAAGTTTTGGCGGTAGGGGAGGCAAAGGAAATAATTGCTTGTGTTTTTTGATAATTAAAAGATTAACGTTAATTTTGCACGCTCAAATTGGAGAATGAAATAAAGTATAAATCAAATAAATAATTGTCAGAATGAACGTTTCATTGCAAAACATTGACAAAGTAAGCGCACTGCTTACTGTAAAGCTTGAGAAAGCAGACTATCAGGAAAAGGTAGACAAATCATTGAAGAACTTCCGTCAGAAAGCTCAAATCCCCGGTTTCCGTAAAGGCATGGTTCCGATGAGCCTGGTGAAGAAAATGTATGGTAAGTCGGTATTGGCTGAAGAGGTTAATAAGCTTCTTTCTGATTCTGTATATAAGTATATCCAAGATAATAAGGTGAATATTTTGGGCGAGCCTCTGCCTAATGAAGACAAGCAGAAAGCTATCGACTTCGATACAATGGAAGAATTTGAATTCCTGTTCGACATCGCTTTGGCTCCGGAATTCAAAGCTGAGATTACTGCAGACGATAAAGTAGATTACTATACGATCGATGTAACCGAAGAAATGGTTGACAACCAGGTGAAGGCTTATACGCAGCGTAACGGTAAGTACGAAAAGGTAGACGCCTATGCCGACAACGATATGTTGAAGGGTCTGCTCGCCGAACTGGACGCAGAAGGCAACACCAAAGAAGGCGGCATTCAGGTGGAAGGTGCCGTTATGATGCCGGCATATATGAAGAACGACGACCAGAAAGCTATCTTTGCCAATGCAAAGGTAAACGATGTACTCGTATTCAATCCTTATACTGCATGGGATGGCAATGCAGCCGAACTCTCTTCGCTGCTGAAGGTAGACAAAGAAGCTGCTGCCGAAATGAAATCCAACTTCAGCTTCCAGGTAGAGGAAATTACCCGTTTCGTGGCAGGTGAGCTGAACCAGGAGATTTTCGATCAGATATTTGGCGAAGGCGTTGTCAAGACCGAAGAAGAATTCCGTGCCAAAGTGAAAGAGGTTATCGCCAACCAGTTTGTAGCTGACAGCGATTATAAATTCCTGTTGGATGCTCGTAAGATGCTGATGGAAAAAGTCGGTAAATTGGAATTCCCGGATGCGTTGCTCAAACGTATCATGCGTCTGAACAATCAGGACAAGGACGAAAAATTCGTAGAAGACAATTACGACAAGAGCATCGAAGAACTGACTTGGCATCTGATTAAAGAGCAACTGGTGAAAATCAACGATATTAAAGTTGAACAGGATGACATCCTCAATATGGCAAAGGAAACTACCCGTGCACAGTTTGCACAGTACGGTATGCTGAGCGTGCCCGAAGAAATCCTCGACAACTATGCAAAAGAAATGTTGAAGAAGAAAGAAAGCATCGAAGGCCTGGTGAACCGCGTTGTCGAAACGAAACTGGCTTCAGCCTTGAAAACGCAGGTAACGTTGGAGAACAAGAGCATCTCGGCTGCGGATTTCAACAAGATGTTTGAATAAGATTTTGGCGGGAAGCCGCTGATTTTTATAAAGAAACACAGAGTTTGACAAACTATAACTCTGTGTTTTTTTGTGTCTCTGTGTTCTTTTTCGTTTCTTTGCATTCACATTAAAAAATTAAAAAGAGAAAGACAATGGATGATTTTAGAAAATACGCTACCAAGCATTTGGGAATGAACAGCTTGGTGCTGGATGATGTGATTAAATCACAAGCCGGGTATTTAAATCCCTATATCCTGGAAGAGCGTCAGTTGAATGTAACTCAATTGGACGTATTCTCCCGCCTGATGATGGACCGCATCATTTTCCTCGGTACGCAGATAGACGACTATACCGCCAATACCCTGCAGGCTCAATTGCTGTATCTGGATTCTGTAGACCCGGGCAAGGACATCTCTATCTATATCAACTCGCCGGGCGGTTCGGTATATGCCGGACTGGGCATTTACGACACCATGCAGTTCATTAGCAGCGATGTAGCCACCATCTGCACCGGTATGGCTGCCAGTATGGCGGCAGTATTGCTGGTGGCCGGAGCAGAAGGCAAGCGTTCTGCACTGACGCACTCGCGCGTAATGATTCACCAGCCGATGGGCGGCGCACAAGGACAAGCCTCGGACATTGAAATCACGGCACGTGAAATCCAAAAATTGAAGAAAGAACTTTATACTATCATAGCCGACCATTCGCATACATCTTTTGATAAGGTGTGGGCCGACTCCGACCGCGACTATTGGATGACGGCGCAGGAAGCCAAAGAGTATGGTATGATAGACCAAGTCTATACAAAGAAATAAATATGGCAGACTCTAAACGAAACAAGAACAGATGCAGTTTCTGCGGACGCTCGGAAGATGAGGTCGGCTTCCTTATAACGGGGATGAACGGCTACATCTGCGATAGTTGTGCTGTCCAGGCCTATGAGATTACTCAAGAGGCTTTGGATGCCCAAAAAGGCGGTGGCGCTATGAAACTGAATCTGAAAGAACTTCCTAAACCTGTAGAGATTAAGAATTTTCTCGATCAGTATGTTATCGGGCAGGATGATGCGAAACGTTTCCTGTCGGTATCTGTGTACAATCATTATAAGCGCCTGCTGCAGAAAGCGGGGGATGATGATGTGGAGATTGAAAAGTCCAATATCATCATGGTGGGCAGTACCGGAACCGGTAAGACTTTGCTTGCCCGTACCATTGCCAAATTGTTGCATGTACCTTTTACTATCGTGGATGCAACCGTGCTGACGGAAGCCGGTTACGTAGGCGAGGACATTGAAAGTATCCTTACCCGTCTGTTGCAGGTGGCGGACTATAACGTGGCGCAAGCGGAGCAAGGCATTGTGTTTATAGATGAAATAGACAAGATAGCCCGTAAAAGCGACAATCCTTCCATTACCCGTGATGTAAGCGGTGAGGGCGTACAACAGGGATTGTTGAAGCTGCTGGAAGGCTCGGTCGTGAATGTTCCGCCTCAGGGAGGACGTAAGCATCCCGACCAGAAGATGATCCCGGTGAACACCAAGAATATATTGTTTATTTGCGGCGGTGCATTCGACGGCATCGAGAAGAAAATAGCGCAACGCCTCAATACTAATGTCGTGGGTTATGGAGCGGTGCGCAATACGGCATCCATCGACAAGAATAATATGATGCAGTACATTGCTCCGCAGGATTTGAAATCGTTCGGCCTGATTCCCGAAATCATCGGTCGTCTGCCGGTATTGACCTATTTGAATCCTTTGGACCGTACGGCATTGCGTGCCATTCTGACGGAACCGAAAAATTCCATAATCAAGCAATACGTCAAGTTGTTTGAAATGGATGGTGTGAAGCTGACTTTTGAAGATGCGGTGTTTGAGTATATTGTAGACAAAGCTATTGAATACAAGCTGGGAGCTCGCGGTTTGCGTTCCATCGTAGAAACCATTATGATGGATGCGATGTTTGAAATCCCTTCCGAACACAAAGATGGTTTTACAGTAACTTTGGACTATGCCCGTGCCCAGTTGGAAAAAGCGAATATGGCAAGACTTCAAAATGCTTAAAATCAAAAGGTAATACAAATAAAGCAGACTTTTTTGTGTTTTATTGAAAAATATTCGGCGGATTATGCTTGAAATTTAAGAAGTTGTTTATAACTTTGTTAGAGTTCTTGAAAATAAGAAACGTCATGTAGCGGCGTTATTAATAGCTTAACTCAATAAACAACCTAATGAATCATGGCAGGGAAGAAGATTAATTTGACAGACCAGCTGAAGAACTACTTCGGGTTCGACACTTTTAAAGGAAATCAGGAAGCAATCATACAGAATCTGTTGGCGGGTAACGATACTTTCGTGTTGATGCCCACCGGCGGTGGAAAGTCTTTGTGCTATCAGTTACCCTCTTTGTTGATGGACGGCACGGCCATTGTGATTTCTCCTCTGATTGCCCTGATGAAGAATCAGGTCGATGCGATGCGTAATTTCAGCGAGGAGGATGGAATAGCTCATTTCATCAATTCTTCCCTTAACAAGAGTGCGATAGACCAGGTGAAGTCCGATATCCTTGCCGGGCGGACGAAACTGCTGTATGTAGCTCCGGAGTCTTTGACAAAAGAAGAGAATGTGGAGTTCCTGAAAACGGTTAAGATTTCTTTCTATGCCGTAGATGAGGCCCATTGTATTTCTGAATGGGGACATGACTTCCGACCGGAATATCGCCGTATTCGTCCTATTATCAATGAAATCGGGAAAGCTCCGCTCATTGCATTGACTGCAACCGCCACACCGAAGGTGCAGCACGATATCCAAAAGAATCTGGGTATGGTGGAAGCACAGGTGTTCAAGTCGTCTTTCAATCGTCCGAACCTTTATTATGAGGTACGTCCCAAGACTGCAAACGTAGATAAGGATATTATCAAGTTCATCAAGAACAATCCGGAAAAGTCGGGTATCATCTATTGCCTGAGCCGGAAGAAAGTAGAGGAACTTGCCGAGATACTTCAGGCAAATGGGATTAATGCCCGTGCCTATCATGCCGGAATGGATTCGGCCACACGAACACAGAATCAGGATGATTTCCTTATGGAAAAAATCGATGTGATCGTGGCCACGATTGCTTTCGGTATGGGTATTGACAAACCGGATGTGCGTTATGTGATTCACTATGATATTCCGAAAAGCCTGGAGGGGTATTATCAGGAAACCGGACGTGCCGGAAGAGATGGAGGCGAAGGACAGTGTATTACTTTTTATACCAATAAAGACCTGCAGAAACTGGAAAAGTTTATGCAAGGCAAGCCTGTTGCAGAGCAGGAAATAGGCAAGCAGCTTCTGCTGGAAACCGCTGCGTATGCCGAATCGTCCGTTTGCCGCCGAAAAACGTTGCTACACTATTTCGGTGAGGAATATACGGAAGAAAATTGTGGAAATTGTGACAACTGTTTAAATCCGAAAAAACAAGTGGAAGCTCAGGAATTATTGTGCACCGTAATAGAAACTGTTCTTGCGGTAAAAGAAAATTTTAAAGCAGACTATATTATAGATATTATACAGGGAAAAGAAACTTCGGAAGTGCAGGCGCATCTGCATGAAGATTTGGAAGTGTTCGGTTCCGGTATGGGAGAAGAAGACAAAACTTGGAATGCTGTTATCCGCCAGGCATTGATTGCCGGTTATTTGACCAAAGAAGTCGAAAACTACGGCTTGTTGAAAGTAACGGATGCAGGTAAGAAATTCTTGAAGCATCCTAAATCCTTTAAGATTACGGAAGATAATGATTTCGAGGAAGTGGAGGAAGAAGCACCGGCACGCGGCGGTGGCGCCTGTGCGGTAGACCCGGCTCTCTATTCCATGTTGAAAGACTTGCGTAAGAAGCTCTCCAAGAAGTTGGAAGTACCGCCTTATGTTATATTCCAGGACCCTTCTTTGGAGGCAATGGCAACTATTTATCCGATAACTTTGGATGAGTTGCAGAATATTCCGGGGGTAGGAGCCGGCAAGGCGAAGCGTTATGGTGAAGAGTTTTGTAAGCTGATTAAACGCCATTGTGAGGAAAACGAGATAGAGCGTCCGGAAGATTTACGTGTGCGTACCGTAGCCAACAAGTCTAAGATGAAGGTCGCTATCATTCAGGCTATTGACCGCAAGGTGGCTTTGGACGATATCGCCATGTCAAAAGGTATTGAGTTTGAGGAGTTGCTGGATGAGATAGAAGCTATTGTCTACTCCGGTACGAAACTGAATATCGACTACTTCCTGGAAGATATTATGGATGAAGACCATCTGTTGGATATATACGACTATTTCAAAGAATCTACTACGGATAATATCGATGATGCTCTGGATGAGCTGGGAGATGATTTTACAGAAGAAGAAGTGCGTTTGGTACGTATTAAATTCATCTCCGAAATGGCAAATTAATCCTCGGGCTACGATAAAAAAAAGAAAAAATATTGCGTGTAAATATACGGAATGGAATAAAAACCGTATATTTGCACGCAATAAATTTTAAACGCATAGCCCTATGTCATTTATTGCTGATAAGATTGTAATGGACGGATTGACTTACGATGACGTTCTGTTAATCCCTGCTTACTCTGAGGTACTTCCTAAAACAGTCGAACTCTCGACTAAGTTTTCACGTAACATTGAGTTGAAAATTCCGTTTGTAACAGCCGCTATGGACACTGTTACCGAAGCGAAGATGGCTATTGCCATTGCCCGTGAAGGCGGTATTGGCGTGATTCATAAGAATATGTCTATTGAGGAGCAAGCCCGTCAGGTTGCTATTGTAAAACGTGCCGAAAACGGTATGATTTACGATCCGGTAACAATCAAGAGAGGTTCTTCGGTAGCTGATGCATTGGGCTTGATGTCCGAGTATAAGATTGGCGGTATTCCGGTAGTGGACGATGAAGGACATTTAGTAGGAATCGTAACCAACCGTGACCTCCGTTTTGAGAAAGACCATAACAAGCGTATCGATGAGGTGATGACGAAAGACAACATCGTTACCACCAACCAGACAACCGATTTGGAAGCTGCTGCTCAAATCTTGCAGGAGCACAAAATCGAGAAGTTGCCGGTGGTCGATAAAGACAATAAACTGGTAGGTCTGATTACCTATAAAGACATCACCAAGGCTAAAGACAAACCCATGGCTTGCAAGGATAGCAAAGGCCGTCTTCGTGTGGCTGCCGGTGTAGGTGTGACAGCCGATACATTGGAGCGTATGCAGGCATTGGTCGATGCCGGAGCAGATGCTATTGTAATTGATACTGCTCACGGGCATTCCATGTATGTAATAGAAAAATTGAAAGAAGCTAAGAAGCGTTTTCCGAATATTGATATAGTAGTAGGCAACATCGCTACCGGAGAGGCTGCCAAGGCATTGGTTGAGGCCGGTGCGGACGGAGTAAAGGTCGGTATCGGTCCGGGCTCCATTTGTACTACTCGTGTCGTTGCAGGTGTAGGTGTTCCTCAGTTGTCTGCCGTGTACGATGTGGCAAAGGCACTGAAAGGCACAGGTATTCCTTTGATTGCCGATGGCGGTTTGCGCTATTCCGGTGATGTCGTGAAGGCTTTGGCTGCCGGCGGTTACTCTGTTATGATTGGTTCATTGGTTGCCGGAACAGAAGAATCTCCGGGTGAAACGATTATTTTCAACGGACGTAAATTCAAGTCTTATCGCGGCATGGGTTCTTTGGAAGCCATGGAGCATGGTTCTAAAGACCGTTACTTCCAGAGCGGAACGAGCGATGTGAAGAAGCTTGTACCGGAAGGTATTGCAGCTCGTGTTCCTTATAAGGGAACTTTATATGAAGTGATTTATCAGCTGACCGGCGGTTTGCGTGCAGGTATGGGATATTGCGGCGCTGCCAATATAGAGAAGCTGCATGATGCCAAATTCACCCGCATCACCAATGCCGGTGTGTTGGAAAGCCATCCGCATGATGTTGCGATAACCAGCGAGGCTCCGAATTATAGCCGTCCCGAATAAGGATATTCATCCATAAAGATATATGCCCGGAGAGTAAATTATACTTTTCGGGCATTATTTGTTTATGATATTGTATCTTTGTGAACTTGCTTGTTTATTGGTTTTGCCTATTTTAGACAGATGGTTATGATAAGGACTTGTTTGGTGATGATTTTTTTCGGAGTGAGCTGGCTTGCTTTTTCCCAGCAGGACCCGGTGTTGATGCGTGTCAATGGAAAGGATGTGTTGCGTTCTGAGTTTGAGTATTATTATAACAAGGATGCGGCATCGTTTGCTTCCGGGTATGTTGCACCGGAAAAGTATGCGGAGCGGTTTGCAGACTTCAAGTTGAAAGTATCTGCTGCCGAGACAGCCGGTTTGGATACGGCTCTTTCATTTCGTGAGAAGGTTGAAAATTACCGCAACCGGTTGATAAAATCGTATCTGACAGATACGGCTGTCATTGAAAATGAAGCCCGTCGGTTGTATGATAAAATGAAAGCCGGTCATTATGCGGGACGCGTCCGTGTGAGTCATATTTTTAAGTATCTTCCTCAAAATGTATCCGGTCATGCATTGTGTAAAGCAGTTGCCGGCATGGACTCCATTTACGAATATCTCCGGAGGAATCAGACACCTGAGGCTTTTGATGCCTGCGTAAAACGTTTTTCTGATGAGAAACAGCCATTTTGGGTGAGTTGGCTGCAAATGCCGATAGAGTTTGAGAATACAGCTTTTGAGTTATCGGCAGGCGAAGTGTCCCAACCCTTTTTTACGCCGCAAGGCATTCATATTGTGAAAGTTATTGAGCGAATGGAAATGCCGTCTTTTGACGATGTGAAGAATGGAATGGAGGTTTGTCGGGCTTATCGCCACGGGACTGATTGGGGAGTTGAAGCACAGGTGGAGAAGCTGAAGAAAGAATATGGGTATGCTCCCGACAAAACGGGTATGGACGAACTGATACGTACAGGACAAACAAAACGTACGCTGTTTACATTGGCAGGAAAGAACTATACGGGAAATGACTTTATCCGTTTTGCAGCAGCATATCCGGCTGGTATACGCAGGCAGCTGGATGCTTTTGTAATGAAAACTGTACTTGATTATGAAAATGTATGTTTGGAACGGAAATATCCGGAATTACGTTATCAGGTGGAGGAGTATAGGAACCGCTTGTTGCTGGATAAAATCACCGGACAGGAAATCCATAAACGAATCGGGTCAGATGAGACCGGTCTGCAAACTTATTTTGAAAAACATCGTTCCGACTATCAGTGGAGGGAACAGCGGTATAAAGGTATTGTTCTGCACGGAGTAAGCAAACGTATTGTCAAACAAGCCCGTAAATTCTTGAAGAGTCTGCCGGAAGAAGAATGGAAAGATGCGATTCGGTTGACTTTCAATGCCGGTGCACAGCCTCAGATACAGGCGGAGCAGGGAACATTCGCTTCCGGTGACAATGTATATGTCGATGATTTGGTGTTTAAGGGCAAGGACGCAGCGCCTATGGTGTCATTCCCTTTTACTGCCGTGCTGGGTAAGAAGGTGAAAGCGCCGGATGACTATCGGGAAGTAAAAGACAGGGTGGTTACTGATTATCGGAATTGTCTGGAGAAGCAGTGGATAACCCATTTGCGCACCTCGGCTAAGGTTGAAATTAACCAAGAGGTTTTAAAAACCGTTAATAATCACTGATGCAACCGATTAAAGCCGTATCTTCGTACCTTAAAATGTAGTAAATATCAGCTGGTAATGCGAACAACCTGTTTGGGACTTTTAATCCTTCTTTTCTGTGGCTCGTGCAAGGAACAGCACGATCATGGAGGGCGAACGCCGTTAGTGGAATTGGATGGTAACTTCCTTTACCATGAAGACCTGCAGGCGGTGCTTCCCGCAGGATTGTCGAAAGATGACAGCCTGTTGTTTGCAGAGCATTACATCCGTAACTGGGCAGAAGATGTGCTGTTGTATAAGAAGGCGCAGAGTAATATTCCCAACAGCGGAGAGATTGACAAACTGGTGGAGAATTACAGGAAGGCGTTGATTATGCATGCATACCAGCAGGCGCTGATAAACCAAACTCTTTCTGAAGAAATTTCGGAAACGGAACTGGCTGATTATTATGAGAAGCATCAAGAGCTTTTTAAGGTGGAGAGTCCTTTGATAAAGGGATTGTTTATCAAAGTTCCCCTCACAGCCCCTCAACTGGGCAGTGTTCGCCGTTGGTACAGGACCGAAAACCGCGAGGCCGTAGAGCATCTGGAAAAATACAGTCTGCAGAATGCCGTGAAGTACGAGTATTTTTATGACAAGTGGGTTCCGATAACCGAAGTGATGGACTTGATGCCGTTGAAAGTGCCCGATGCCGGAGAATATCTGAATAAGAACCGCCACGTGGAACTGAAAGATACGGCTTTTCATTATTTTCTGAATGTGAGCGATTATCGTGCTGTGGGAGAACAGGAACCGTATGAGTTTGCCCGTAGTCAGGTGAAGGATATGATGCTGAACATGAAGCAGGTGAATTTTATGAAGCAGGTGAAAGAAGATTTGTATCAGCGTGCGGAGAAAAAAGATAAAATTAAGTATTATTAGTATAAGATACCAAGAATGAAGATGTGTATGAACTTTAAGTTTGTAGTTTTATTTGCCTTGACGCTGTTAGCCGGTTCTACCGTTTATGGACAAGACAATGTGATTGACGAGGTCGTGTGGGTAGTGGGCGACGAGGCTATATTAAAGTCCGAAGTGGAAGAAGCTCGCATGAGCGCTTTGTACGAAGGACGTAAGTTCGACCGGGACCCCTATTGTGTGATACCGGAAGAGATAGCCGTACAAAAGCTGTTCTTGCATCAGGCGGCACTTGACAGTATTGAAGTTTCCGAATCCGAAGTCATCCAGCGTGTGGATTATATGACAAATATGTATATCAGCAATATCGGTTCACGTGAAAAGATGGAAGAATACTTCAATAAAACTTCCAGCCAGATTCGTGAAACATTGCGGGAAAATGCCCGTGAAGGGTTGAAAGTACAGAAGATGCAGCAGAAACTGGTTGGTGAAATCAAAGTTACGCCGGCCGAGGTGCGTCGTTATTTCAAAGATCTGCCGCAAGATAGTATTCCCTATATACCGACGCAGGTGGAGGTGCAGATAATTACCCAGCAGCCGAAAGTACCTTTGGAAGAAATAGAAAACGTAAAGAAACGCTTGCGCGATTTTACCGACCGTATAACAAAGGGTGAGACCAGTTTCTCTACGTTGGCTCGTATGTATTCGGAAGACCGTGGTTCTGCCATTCGCGGTGGCGAAATCGAGTTTTCCGGACGTGGTATGCTGGATCCGGCATATGCCAATGTTGCTTTCAACTTGCAAGACCCCAATAAGGTCTCTAAAATAGTGGAGTCCGAATATGGTTTTCATATCATTCAGTTGATAGAGAAGCGTGGAGACCGTATTAAAACCCGTCATATATTGCTGAAACCGCATATTCCGGAAGAATCTTTGACAGCAGGTATGGCTCGTCTGGACTCTATAGCCGATGATATTCGTAACGGGAAGTTCTCTTTTGAGGAAGCGGCATCGGTGCTTTCACAAGACAAGGATACACGCAATAATCACGGTTTGCTGCCTAACCCCAATACCAATACCTCCAAATTCGAGATGCAGGAGCTGCCGCCTGAAATTGCAAAAGTGGTAGACAAGATGAAAGTAGGCGAGATTTCTGAAGCATTTACCATGATTCCGCAGAAAACCGGAAAAGAAGAATGTGTCATCGTGAAGTTGAAGAGCCGTACCAATGGACATAAGGCTACCGTTGCCGATGACTACCAGAACCTGAAAGAGATTGTTCTGGAGAAACGTCGGGATGAAATGCTGGACAAGTGGATTCGTGAAAAGCAGAAACACACTTACGTTCGCATCAACGAAAATTGGAGAAACTGTACATTCAAGTATCCGGGATGGATAAAAGACTGATATTTGGTTTGGTATGTTTGTTCGGCGTTTGTTTGTTGAGCGCGCAGGACAGGAAAAGTGAGCCTGACAAGAAAAAGAAACGTGTGGATTTGCTTTATGCCGATGAGGCGCAGGCGGATCAGCAGTTGCGCCCTGATGTGCAGGTGCTGATTGGCTCGGTCAGGATGAAGCACGATAGTATGTACATGTTTTGTGACAGTGCTCTGATTTACGAGAAAATTAACTCTGTGGAAGCATTCGGTAATGTTCGTATGGAGCAGGGAGACACTTTGTTCATATACGGTGATTACTTGTATTATGACGGTATGTCCCAGCTTGCCATGCTGCGTGAGAATGTCCGTATGATTAACCGCAATACGGAACTTACTACGGATAGCTTGAACTATGACCGTCTGTATAATTTAGGATATTACTTTGACGGCGGTACGCTGACCGATGAAGAAAATGTCCTGACTTCCGAATGGGGAGAATACAGCCCGGCAACCAAACTGGCAGTGTTCAACCATGAAGTGAAATTGGTAAATCCGAAGTTTGTCCTGACTTCCGATACGTTAAAGTACAGTACGGAGTCCAAAATCGCTACGATTCTGGGGCCTTCCGATATAGTCAGTGATAAAAACCATATCTATTCGGAGCGTGGAGAATACAATACCGTATCCGAGCAAGCAGAGCTGTTGGACCGTTCCATTTTGACTAATGAAGGCAAGAAACTTACCGGAGACAGTCTTTTCTATGACCGCAAGCTGGGTTATGGTGAAGCTTTCGATAACGTACAGATGAATGATACGGTAAACAAGAATATGCTTACCGGCAATTACTGTTTTTATAATGAGCTAACCGGTAATGCCATTGCTACCCAACGTGCCGTTGCTATAGACTATTCTCAGGGTGACAGTCTTTTTATGCATGGTGATACACTGCGTTTGGTAACTTACCACATGAATACAGACTCTGCCTATCGTGAAATGCGTGTTTATCACAAGGTGCGTGCTTACCGCACAGATGTGCAGGCAGTGTGCGATTCTTTGGTTTATAATTCCAAGGATTCCTGTTTGACGATGTATACCGACCCTGTTTTGTGGCACGGTGCGCAGCAGTTGCTCGGTGAAGAGGTAAAGGTCTACATGAACGACAGCACCATCGACTGGGCGCACATCATTAATCAGGCGCTGGCTGTGGAACAGAAAGATTCTATCCATTATAACCAAGTGACAGGCAAGGAGATGAAAGCTTTTTTCCAGGACGGAGATATGCGTCGGGTAGATGTGAACGGTAATGTCCTGATTGTGTTCTATCCGGAAGAGAAAGACAGTACAATGATTGGCATGAACTATGCCGAAGGCAGTTTCCTGCGTATTTATCTCAAAGACCGTAAAATGGAAGAAGCTGCATTGATAGGCAAGTCCAACGGCATATTGTATCCTATGGACCAAATACCGGCCGACAAGATGAAACTTCCTTCATTTGTGTGGTTTGATTATATTCGTCCCTTGAACAAGGATGACATCTTTGAGTGGCGGGGTAAAAAAGCGGGTGAAACATTGCAGAAAAGTGACCGGAAACCTTTAACTTCGCCAAGAGATATGCATATAAAACGAACTAAAAAATAATGCTATGGGAATGTTTGCAATGCGTAAGCCGCGGGGATTTCATCATTCATACATTTATGTAGATGAACGGAAAGAGAAACTGGCCAAAATGGAGGAAGATGCCAAACGCGAGTTAGGCATGTTGCCGGAAAAGGAATTTTCGCCCGAAGATATCCGGGGGAAGTTCATTGAAGGCACTACCCATCTGAAACGTCGTAAGGAAAGCGGACGCAGACCGGTGCATCTGGGGGTGATACTGGTGGTTGTGGCATTGCTGATATATTTGTGGTATGCCATTACCAACGGTATTATCTAATTTTTTCTGTACCCTTTATTTCATACTTTATACTTTATACTTATCATGAGCGATATCATTCATTTGCTGCCCGATTCGGTTGCGAACCAGATTGCTGCCGGAGAGGTGATTCAGCGTCCGGCGTCTGTCATCAAGGAATTGGTAGAAAACGCGATTGATGCAGAAGCCACCGAAATACATGTTTTGGTAACGGATGCCGGAAAGACCTGCATCCAGGTTATTGACGATGGAAAAGGAATGTCCGAAACGGATGCGCGTCTGTCCTTTGAGCGTCATGCCACTTCCAAGATACGTGAGGCCTCTGATTTGTTTGCGTTACGTACAATGGGTTTTCGCGGTGAAGCGCTGGCGTCTGTTGCGGCGGTGGCGGAGGTAGAGTTGAAAACCCGTCCGGCTGGTGAAGAACTTGGTACGCGTCTGGTTATTGCCGGTTCCAAAGTAGAGAGTCAGGAGGCCGTTTCTTGTCCTAAGGGAAGTAACTTTTCAGTGAAGAACCTATTCTTCAATATTCCTGCCCGCCGTAAGTTTCTGAAAGCAAATTCAACGGAATTAAGCAATATTCTTGCCGAGTTTGAGCGCATAGCCTTGGTGCATCCGGATGTTGCTTTCTATCTGTATAGTAATGATGCGGAGTTGTTCAATTTACCTGTCATGCCGTTGCGCCAGCGCATTCTCGCCATATTCGGTAAGAAGTTGAACCAGCAGTTGCTTTCGGTGGATGTAGACACGACGATGATAAAAGTTTCCGGTTTTGTGGCAAAGCCGGAGGCATCCCGTAAGAAAGGTGCGCACCAGTATTTTTTTGTGAACGGCCGTTATATGCGCCATCCATATTTTCATAAGGCAGTTATGGATGCCTATGAGCAACTGATTCCTGCCGGTGAACAGATATCCTATTTCATCTATTTCGAGGTAGACCCTGCGAATATAGATGTAAACATTCATCCTACAAAGACGGAAATCAAGTTTGAGAACGAGCAGGCTATTTGGCAGATACTTTCAGCGGCTGTGAAAGAATCGCTTGGAAAATTCAATGCTGTACCGTCCATAGACTTTGATACAGAGGGCATGCCTGACATTCCGGCATTTGAGCAGAGCCGTCCCATCGAACCGCCTAAGGTGCATTATAATGCGGACTTCAATCCTTTCAAGACTTCCTCTGCCTCTTCTTATAGCAGCGGAGGAAGTTATCCGCGCCAAAGCGTAGAGTGGGAAGGGCTGTATTCCGGTTTGGAGAAAGCAAGTAGAATGAATGAGCCTGTCGAGGAAGAACCGCTTGCTTTCGAGGAGGCGGTTTCCGCTGTAACGGAAGCCGTTGAGCCCGCTTCCCAATCTTCTTCTTTGTATTCCGGTGATTCTTCTTCCATGGAGAAGGGGGCACAGCATTTGCAATTCAAAGGACGTTTTATCCTTACTTCCGTAAAATCCGGTCTGATGTTGATAGATCAGCACCGTGCGCATGTCCGTGTGCTGTTCGACCGGTACATGACTCAAATTCGCCAAAGGCAGGGAGTATCTCAGGGGGTGTTATTTCCAGAATTGATTCAATTGCCAGTTTCCGAAGCTGCGGTGTTGGAAAGTCTGTCGGACGATTTGGCGGCAGTCGGTTTCGACCTCAGTCCTTTAGGTGGCGGCAGTTACGCTATCAATGGCATTCCTTCCGGCATCGAGGGGTTGAATCCGGTGGAACTGGTGCGTAATATGGTACATACCGCCATGGAGAAAGGCAGTGACGTCAAGGAAGAAGTCCGGACAATCCTTGCGCTGACACTGGCGCGTGCAGCAGCTATCGTTTACGGACAGGTGCTGAGCAATGATGAGATGTCCAATTTGGTAGACAGCCTTTTTGCCTGTTCCACGCCCAGCTATACGCCTGATGGCCGTACGGTGCTTTCCACTATCAGGGAAGAGGATATTGAAAAGTTGTTCCAGAAATGATGATTTGTACATTATTTATCCATAACAATTAAAAAAAATCTTTTTTTCAGAACCTTTTAGTCTTGTCGGCGTTAATTAATCAGTTTGAATGATAAAGAATTTAATTAACCAACTTAACTATTTTAAGGTATATGAAAAAGATTCTAATGTTGCTGGCTTTGGCCGGCGTATCTGCTGCCACTATGGCACAACAAAAACCTGTTGTTGTAGAGCAGGTTGACATTATTCAGGTACAGGATAAGTACCAGGTAATCACAAATCCATTCTGGAGCAACTGGTTTTTCTCTATCGGTGGCGGTGCATCGGTAATGTATGGAGATAACGACCAGCAGTTGGGTGATTTCGGAAAGCGCATTAGTCCCACGATGAATATTTCTGTGGGTAAATGGTTTACTCCGGGGCTCGGATTACGTTTGCAGTATAGCGGCCTTCAGGCAAAAGGCTTTACCATGGACCCCTTTGCTGATTATGTAAAGGGTACTCAGCGTGCGAATGGCTCGTACAAGCAACGCTTTGATTACATGAATTTCCACGGTGATGTAATGTTCAACCTGAATGCCTTGTTTGGCGGATACAACGAAGACCGTGTATATGAAATCATTCCTTATCTGGGTGCCGGTCTCACTCATAACTATACGAAGCCTCACCGTCAGGCACTTGCTCTGAATGCCGGTATCATCAACCGCTTTCGCATTTCAAATGCAATAGATATTAATCTGGAACTTAGTGCAATGGGAGCCGAAGATAAATTTGACGGAACAGTTGCCGGTAAGGGATATGATGGTGTGTTCAGTGCAACGCTTGGTTTGACTTACCACTTTCCGAAACGTGGTTTCAACCGTCCGACCCCACAATTGATTTCCGCTCTTGAGCTGTCTGCCATGCAACAGCAGATAGCTGAAATGGCTGCTGCCAACCAACAGTTGGAGTCGGCCCTGACCGCTGCACAGAACAAACCGGTGGAAGTTACTGAAACTGAAGTTGTCGTTACCGATCCGAATATCGCACCGCGTACCGTATTCTTCAAAATTGGTTCTGCCGAAGTATCTCCGCGTGAGGTGATGAACATTTCTTATCTGGCCAAACAGATGCAAGAGTTCCCGAACACTACCTATACCGTAAACGGCTATGCCGACTCTGCAACAGGTACTCCTGAATTCAACAAAGAGCTGAGCTTGAAACGTGCACAGGCTGTAGTGGATGTTTTGGTAAAGGATTACGGTATCCCTGCCAACCGCTTGAAAATTTCTGCCGATGGTGGTGTCGACAAGTTTGGACAACCGATTCTGAACCGTGTGGTATTAGTGAAATCTGCTAACTAACAGATAAATAGAAAAGAACAAGAGGTTGTGTCAAAATGCTGACACAGCCTTTTTTTATGCGCAAAGCCCAGACTTTCTCAAGCCCGGGCTTTGTTATTACCCAAAGTTTTCGTATCTTTAGGCATAAAGTTTTTCGTTATGGCAAAGTTACATTTTCGTCCTTACATTCCCAACCAAACCGTTCTTTTTCCACAA
>NZ_JACOOD010000064.1:0-15931 GCF_014287405.1 Bacteroides sp. NSJ-48
TGTTCTCTGATGACTTCTCCCGGGCAATGACATCGTCTATCTGCCCTAACAGGACATGTATCTTCTTCATCAGGCGTTCACGGTTCCGCTCAACCGTTTTTCGCCAGACGAAAGTGTACCTGTTGGCTTTGGATTCGATCTTTGTCCCGTCAATGTATTCCACATTCAGGCTGATGAAATCTTTGGAAGAAAGAAGAAGTACGGTTTGCGTAAACACCTCGTTGATTTCCTTCTTCACCCGGTTGCGGAAACGGTTGATGGTAATGAAATCCGGTTTCTCATATCCGGCCAGCCAGATATAATGGATGTCACGGTGAAGGAGCTTTTCAATTTTCCGGCAGGAGTAGATGTTGTTCATATAGGCATACAGAATGACCTTGAGCATCATCTTGGGGTGGTAAGGGCTGCGACCGCATTCCTTATACAGCTTTCTGAAACTTTCAAGATTCAAGCCCTCAACCAGGGCGTCAACCATGCGCACCGGATCGTTTTCTGCAATATCCTCATCAATTCTTTGAGGAAAAAGAATGGTTTGGTTGGGATTGTAAGGACGAAAATGTATCTTTGTCATAGTGAAATTCTTATGCCTAAAGATACAAAATCTTTAGGTAATAACAAAGCCCCAGCTTGTGAAAGTCGGGGCTTTTGCGTAAAAAACAGAAGGGGTGCATTTTGACACACCTTCAGCAGATTACCATTCAGTAGATACCAGTTCTGAAAGATGTAAACAACTTGTTTCTTAGATAGCCTTATAAATATGCTACTACTTATTACAGTTCATTTGGAAATGTTATTCTCACTTTTATTCCTCCGCTTTTTCACTTGCTCCACTGCTTCAGATATGATTCCCTTGTTTTCAAAACGCTGCGTGTAATTGGTATAATCCGGGTGAATACGTTCGTAAGTTGGGTCAGTGAATAAGGGACTCGTAATAATGTGGTCCGCAGTCGAACGGTTACAGCAGAAAACAATATTTTCAACTCCAGCCAGTCTGGTCAATGCTTTCACATCCGTATCGTGCGGCTGTAGTGTCATCGGATCTGTAAAAAAGAACAGATAGTCTATTTCTCCTTCTACGATCCGCGAACCAATTTGCTGGTCACCTCCTAAAGGACCAGATTTCAGGATTGTGATATCCCATTTGATTTCAGGATGTTTTTCTTCAAGGGCTTTTTTAATTAGTGTACCGGTTGTACCCGTACAATAGAATTTATGTCCTATCAGACGTTCCGAGTTCCAGAGAACCCACTCTATCATGTCTTTTTTCATTGCATCGTGTGCAACAAGCCCAATTCTTCGAACAATTGTTTTCATTAAGCTAAATTATTTTTATATGATAAATTATAATAACAAGAAAAAACTAATTCTATTGAAGGCCGGAGGATGACCGGATAAGTCTGAGCAATTCTTTGTTTGCCCGGCTATCCATGATGGTTTCCCGTTTTTCTTCAAAAAGATTGAGTGTTGTGGAGCATTCCCCACAGATGTCAATGCCCACTACCTGTTCTTTCTGAAGAATAACAGCCAGCAGTATCTCCAATTCCCATAAGCTGAGAGAACCTTGATCCCAGTTTGTTGCTGCCGAAGCCGGATTCAAGACATCCTTGTCTATGGAAATGTAAACCGGCCCGTTGATATGTCCGGAAGAAAAGTCCTGCCAACCCTCTTCGTGCATGAGCGTAGTTTCACTGTAAAACCGGACTTGTCTTTCATATCCTTTCGGCACAGCCTGTATCAGTTTGTCTGAAGCACCTACGATAATTACTTTCTTGCAGTTGTTGTTATGGTCCAATATATCCTTTACCCAACTTCCGCAAGAAAGTATGTTGTCAAACAACGGTGGCTGCATATCGGGATGGTGGTCGAACACAATCAGCGAAAACGGAGTTTCGAGTTTGTCTGTCCAGAATTTAGTCAAATAATGATAGTTGCCTGAATCGATGAAATGGACTCCCTCCGCCGGATAATCAGCAATCATCCGCTTCAAAGCCAAAGTACCATCCCTGTCACAGTAGCCCTCTGTACCATAAAGATGACGACAGTCCAACCATATAAACTTATTGTTCCGGGCAAACGCCTCGTAGTCATACACTCCCGTGAAGTTCATGATGATGATCGGCCATGCTCTCCGTTTATCTGTTTTTTGATTTTGCCCGCTCATACGTTGTTTTTGCATTTCCTTTTACTGTTCATTAAAACCATCGTACATAACAGAAATCTTGCCGGTGAGGTAACAAAGCATTCTTGGGATACATACGGAAGGCCTGCTTGAAGCTTCCGGCGTTGAAAATGCCGGATGTCGCCTTAAAGGTATATAAATTCCCATTCTTGGAAACTGACGAAAGGGGAATTACCTCATATATGTGATCCTGACCGCCTTCATGCCTGATAATGACCGATTCTATTCCGATTGCGTCATCCAGGCCTTTCTCATCAACGACAACCGTCACCTCATATTCCTTTCCGGCTTCAACCGTGGCATTCAGCCCATTCCCAGCCTCTATGGATTTGATTTCTATGGCATCCCATCTGCTCCGGACGTTTGCTTTCCAGTCAGCCATCATTTTCGCCTTCGCAAAGTTGTCGGCTGCCAGAATATGGAAATGCTCTGACAGCTTGTTATAGAACCTGTCATAGTAGTCGTCCAACTGTCTTTTCATGGTAAAATGGGGAGCGATTTGTGCGATTGAGTTCTTGATATACTTGACCCAGTTTTCCGAATAGTTCTTCCCCCCATGCTCGTAATATAGTGGCAGGATGTCATGCTCCAACAAATAATAGATGGCTTCGGCATCCAGCTGGTTTTGGTACTGTTCATTCTGATAAGTACTTTTATCGGTCAGTGCCCATCCGGCATCCTTGCGGTATCCTTCATACCACCAACCGTCCAGCACGGAGAAATTAAGCACACCGTTCATCAATGCCTTCTCGCCCGACGTACCCGAAGCTTCTGCCAACCGCGTAGGGGTATTCATCCAGATATCCACACCCGAGATAAGATGGCGCGCCAGGTCCATGTCGTAATTCTCCAAGAATATGATTTTACCTAAAAATTCCGGGCGCCGGGATATTTCCACGATTTGCTTGATCAGTCCCTGCCCGGCACCGTCATTGGGATGGGCTTTGCCTGCAAAGATGAACTGTACCGGATATTTCGGATTATTCACGATCCTAGCAAGTCGGTCTATATCCGTGAACAGAAGATGAGCCCTCTTATATGTAGCAAAACGGCGTCCGAAACCTATTAGAAGGGCATCGGGATTGAATCTCTCAAAAATGGAAACGCTCAATGCCGGATCAACCTGACTCCTGAGCCAGTCCTTGCTGCATTTGCTTTTGATATAGTCCAGCAATTTTGCTTTCTGTTTTAACCGGGTATTCCATATCTCTTCATCTGGGATGCCATAGACAGCCTCCCAGATTTTCTGATTGGACTGGTCACAGAAAAAGTTCTCATCAAAATTGTCCTTGAAAAGCTTTTTCCATTCTACCGCACACCAGGTAGGCAGATGTACCCCGTTGGTTACATAACCCACATGGTTCTCTTCCGGGAAGTATCCCTTCCAGATCGGCGCAAACATTTGCTGAGATACCGATTTATGTAACTTGCTGACGCCGTTTACCTCCTGGCAGGTCTTGCAGGCGAAGACAGACATGCAGAAACGTTCCTCCTTGTCTCCCGGATTGTGACGCCCGAGATCCATCAGGTTATCCCAGGTTATACCCAACTTGCCAGGATATCCCTTCATATATTTATTGAAAAGCCCTTCGTCAAAATAATCATGACCAGCGGGTACGGGAGTATGTACGGTATAAAGTGAGGAAGCACGTACCAGCTCCATGGCCTGCCCAAAATTCAAGCCGCCATTTATGTAATCACAAAGCCGCTGGATATTGATCAATGCGGCATGCCCCTCATTACAGTGATATACATCCTTCGTTATACCCAAAGCTTTCAGCGTCATCATCCCGCCTATGCCAAGCAGAATTTCCTGTTTTAGCCGATTCTCCCAGTCACCTCCATACAGATGGTGAGTGATAGGGCGGTCAAACTCGCTGTTGAGTTCATTGTCCGTATCCAGCAGATAAAGGGGGATACGCCCCACACTGGCTTTCCAAACATTGGCATGTACCACAAAACTGTCGGCATAGGGGACGTGGATTACCAGTTGTTTCCCATCCGGTTGCATTACCTTTTCAATCGGGAGCTGCCCGAAATTCTGCGCTTTATAATTGACTGTCTGCTGGCCGTCCATGGAAAGCGACTGGTCAAAATAACCGTAACGGTACAAAAGTCCTATGGCACAAAGGTCCACATTGCTGTCCGACGCCTCTTTTAGGTAATCCCCCGCCAACATTCCCAAACCACCGGAATATATCTTAAGAACTTCATCCAAGCCGTATTCCATGCTGAAATAAGCTATTGACGGGCGCTGGTGGTCCGGTTCCACATCGATGTATTTTTTGAAGGCGGAATAGACGGCATCCATTTTATAGACAAAGTTCTCATCATGTGCCAGCGCTACCAGCTTTTCATAATTTATCCGCTCCAGAAACAATACCGGATTCTGTTCCACCTCTTTCCAAAGTCCCGGGTCCAAATCACAATACAGTTTCTTTACGTCATCATTCCATGTCCACCAGAGATTATGTGCGATTTCTGCAAGCTTCCGCAGTTCTGCAGGAAGATGTGAACCTACTGTAATCTCCCTCCATTGAGGGGTATTTACATTATAACTTGAATATTCCATGACATTTTATATTAAATTAAATAAGTTCTAATCTTTATTCAATCCTTTTATTATTTTTCGTTTACCGACAATCCATACCGTATCATTCTCCTTGAAAATTGTATCAGGGTCTGGATTCATAATATTCGCGGTACTCCTCTCTATTCCGATAATGATGCTATCCGATATGTCCGCCTCCCGGATCGTCTTTCCGATCAATGGTGAACCTCCTTCGACAGGGAATTGCCCTATTTCCATCTCATCCTGCAAGGATGTTTCGTTCCCGTTCCTTTCTACCTCCTTTTGTTCCATGGATGTCCGGAAGCTTTCCAACTGCCGGTCCGTACCTACGACCGTAACCTTGTCATATGGATAGAGATGTTCTTCCCCTTGTGGTATATCCAGGCGTTTTTCTCCACGGGTGATTGAAATCACATTTATCTGAAACAAGGTGCGTAGTCTGCTTTCTTTTAATGTTCTGCCCACATATATGGAATCAGGGGATACTGTGAAATCCGCCAAATGTAATTCCTTGAACGGGATATTGCTGCCAAGGGTGGAGCCTGTATCACTTTCTGTAGAAAGTCCATTCCCATCCGTCCCTTGAAAGTTTGCCATAAATTGTCTCTCTATAGTCAGCGACCGTTTCTTGATCCGCTTGGAAAAATAAATGACGGCAATGATAATGGAAGAGACTACCAGCCCGGCTCCCAAGGCAACATTGAAAAGATGGGTAATGATACTCATCATGATAATCGTGCAGATCAGTATTTTGACAAGTACTATTGATACCAAAGGCCCTCTGTTGAACTTGTTGTCCGTCCAGAGTTTACGGAACTCGGTTGAATTGTTCTTTTTCATGATGATGGCCCACAGAAACGGGGATATGACAAGAAAGATGATGACGAAGCCCAACAAGTTCCCTTCCATTCCCGGCAGACTTTTCCTAATCAAAGGATGTACATAGGAAAAATATAAAGTGATGAAAAAAACGCATACGACTAGATAGAGTGTGACAGACACCAGCATAGACCGGATCAGTTTATGCCAAGTACCCTGGTGTTTTACAGTCATTGCCCCGGACGTATAGTGTACGAGATAATCTTTCAGGGATTCAGGCAGGTGGCTGTCTATAAACCGGTATGCAGGTTCCGAAAGCCGTATCATATAGGGGGTAAGAAAAGTCGTTATGACAGATACGGCCACTATGACCGGATAGAGATACTTGTCCGTGACATTCAGACTGACGCCTAAAGATGCGATAATGAATGCGAACTCACCGACCTGTGTCAGTGAAAAGCCGGACTGTATGGCGATTTTCAACGGCTGGCCGGAAAGCAGGATACCAAAGCTCCCGAATAGTACCTGGCCGGACAGTACCAGCAATGTCAGGGTGAGAATAGGGACAGCATATTCCCACATCATGGCAGGATCGATCATCATTCCCACCGACACGAAAAATATGGAAGCGAACAGGTCTTTTACCGGCTGTACGATATGTGCGATTTTTCCCGCTTCAACGGTCTCTGCCAGCAGGGACCCCATGACAAAGGCTCCTAATGCGGCAGAAAATCCCGCTTTTGTCGCAATCATCACCATTCCCAGGCAAAGTCCCAGAGAGGTTATCAATAAAATCTCGTTGCTGGTGAAACGGCGTATCTTCTTCAGCAGGGTAGGTATCAGATAGATGCCCAATGCCGACCAGAAAATCAGGAAAGCGGCCAGCTTCAATATACTTTCCAGCATCTCCTTCCCTTCAAAATGTTTGCCTACCGCCAACGTGGAAAGAATAACCATCATCACTACCGCCACCAGATCTTCGATGACAAGAATCCCCAAGACAATGCCGGTGAATTTCTGTTGGAGAAGTCCCATGTCATTGAAGGCCTTGAATACGATGGCCGTGGACGACATGGACAACATTCCACCCAGAAAAATACTGCTCATGTGGGAGAACCCCATTGCATTCCCCGCTGTATAGCCTATGAACATCATGCCACATACAATAGTGACAGTGGCAACGATAGCCGTAATGCCCACATTTATCAATTTCTTGAACGAAAAGTCCAGTCCCATCGCGAACAGCAGAAAAATGACACCGATGTCCGCCCATATTTTGATATTGGCAGGATCGGAAACAGTCGGGACCAGGGAAACGGAAGGACCCGCCATAATACCGGCTACAATGTAGCCCAATATGACCGGTTGCTTCAGCCACTTGAAAATGACGGTTACAATACCGGCAATAATCAGAATTATGGCAAGATCCGATATTAAAGGAGCAACTTCTGACATATTAACGGTTATTTTAGATCGATAATTCGTTAAGGACCCGGATCAGGCTTTTGTCAATAGGCTTGTCCTTTTTGATTGCCTGGACAAAAGGAACATAAACAATCTCGTTGTTCCGTATGCCTATCATAACATTTCGCTGGCCTTCCATCAAGGCCTGGATTGCGGCTTCACCCAGCCGGCTTGCCAGTATGCGGTCATTGGCACTCGGAGCGCCACCCCGTTGCAGATGGCCCAGGATAGAAACCCTGACATCATATCCGGGATATTCCTTCTTTACCCGGTCGGCGTAATACATGGCACCTCCATTCTTGTTTTCAGGACTTTCGGTCACAATTACGATGCTGCTGTTTTTCGTCTTTCTGAATCCACGTCCGATGAATGTTTCCAACTGGTCCACGTCCGTCCGGTCTTCCGGAATGATGGCCGCTTCAGCACCGGAAGCTATTGCGCTGTTTTGTGCCAGGAAGCCCGCATCACGCCCCATCACCTCGACAAAGAAAATGCGGTCGTGCGAGGTGGCCGTATCCCGGATTTTGTCCACACACTCCACGATGGTGTTCAGGGCCGTATCATATCCTATGGTAAAATCGGTGCCGTACAGATCATTGTCAATGGTGCCGGGCAATCCTATGCACGTCACATCATACTCCTCCGCAAAGATCCGGGCTCCCGTCAGGGAACCGTCTCCACCGATAATTATCAATGCATTGATGTTCTCTTTCTGTATGATCTCATAAGCTTTCTTGCGTCCTTCGGGAGTGATGAAAGTCTCGGAGCGGGCTGTTTTCAGTATGGTACCTCCCCTCTGGATAATGCTGCTTACGTCTTCCGTAGTGAGTTCTTTCACTTCACCGGCAATCAGCCCCTCGTAGCCTCTATAAATTCCTTTCACTTTAAATCCGTTAAAAATAGCGGCGCGGGTCACGGCACGGATAGCCGCGTTCATTCCGGAAGCGTCCCCTCCGGAAGTCAGAATTCCTATATATTCATCTTTTTTCATCTATCTCAGTTCTTGTTTTGTTTCATTCTGCTAATATAGCTTTCAGTTTTTTCCGGCAGTGAAAAATACGGCTCTTTATAGTTCCCAAACTCACGCCGGTTCTTTCCGCTATCTCACGGTATTTGAATCCTGACAGGTACATCTCAAAAGGTATGAAATGTGACTCCGGTACACTTTTGATGGCATTACGTATCTTTTCCAGGTCATAGTTCTTGTCCACCTCCTCTCTACGGGACTCGTCCATGATCCGCGAATAATATGCAGGATCGGAGGATATGTACAGGCGGGTATGACCGACCTCCGCCCGGTAACCGTTGATAAGCGTGTTGCGCATGATGATAAACAGCCACCCTTTGAAATTCGTGTTCTTGTTGTAACTTTCTTTGTGAAGCATTGCCTTGAGCAGGGTATCCTGCAACAGGTCTTCCGCCTTCTCCCTGTTAGCTGTCAGTTTGTACGCAAAACGGAACAGTTCGTCCTGTACGCCAAGTAGTTCTTTTTCAAAATTGAATTCCTTCATCGGTTGTGCCGGTTCCCTGTTCCGGAAGTGTCTGTTAAAGGTCGGACGGCTTTTCCGAACAAGAAAAGCCTGTCCGACCTTACGACATTCCAGATCTGGAATTATTTAACCTCGATAGCCTTGGAAGTTTTTTGTTTTTCTTCCTCCTTCATTTTCGGGATTTCAATGGACAGAATCCCGTGTTCGACTTTTGCGGAGATCTTATCCTTCTCCACATTTTCAGGCAGCAGGATGGTCTGCTGGAACTTGGAATATGAGAATTCGCGGCGGAGATACTTCTTGTCTTTCTTCTCCTCCTTCTTCTCTTCTTTCTTTTCCATGCAGATTGTCAGGTTGTTGTTCTCGTCAACATTCACCTTGAAATCATCCTTTGTCATTCCGGGAGCCGCCATTTCAACCTTGTAGTCCTTGTCATTCTCAATGACATTGATGGCAGGAGCCGTAACTCCCGTTTTTGCCAGCCACTCATTCTCGAAGAAATCGTTAAAAATACTCGGCAACCAGTTTGAGTTTGTTTTTACAGGTACCATTTTTACCTCCTTTTTTAAATTGTTAATAAATAAAATATTCAAAAAGACAATACAATCCAGTCTGATTGACTGACTTTTATCGTCTGATCATACCTTGTTCAGCTACAGCCTTTGTCCGTTTCCGTATCTCTTCCGGGTTTCCAAGGTAGTAGTCCTTGACAAGAACCAGTCTGTCGTCAAATTCAAAGACATAAGGAACCGCCGTAGGCAGGTTCAGGTTGGAAATATCCGTATCGGAAATCCCTTTGAGATGCTTGATGATTCCGCGCAGGCTGTTGCCATGGGCGACTACCAGCAGGCTGTCCTTATACATCAATGCGGGAAAGATGATGCATTCCCAGTAAGGCATGACACGCCCAATAGCATCTTTCAGGGATTCCGTACGGGGAAGTTCCCTATCTGGCACACCGGCATAGCGGATATCCATGCCCGGATTACGGGGATCATCTTTGCCTACCGGAGCGGGAGCCACGTCATAGCTTCTTCGCCAGATGTGTACTTGTTCTTCACCATATTGGACCGCCGTCTCACTCTTATTCAGTCCTTGAAGCATGCCGTAATGCTTCTCGTTCAGCCGCCAGGTCTTTTCAACCGGAATCCAGTCTTCATCCAGCCGGTCCAGGACACAGTTCAACGTTTTTACGGCACGTTTCAAGTAAGAAGTGTAAGCTGCCTCAAAAGAAAATCCGGCCTCCCGTAATGCATCGCCTGCCTTGCAGGCTTCTTCGACTCCTTTCTCGCTTAAATCCACGTCCGTCCATCCGGTAAAACGGTTTTCTTTGTTCCATAGGCTTTCGCCATGACGTAATAACACTATTCTTTTCATGGATACTTCTCCTTTATGCAATGGTTATTGAAGAATCCAGATATACGTCCTGAATGGTGTTCAGAAGTTGAACTCCGTCTTTCATCGGTTTCTGGAAAGCCTTACGACCGCTGATCAGCCCCATACCACCTGCACGCTTGTTTACTACTGCCGTTACGACGGCATCATGCAGGTCGGATTCCCCATGGGATTCCCCGCCCGAGTTGATCAATCCGACACGTCCCATATAGCCATTCGCCACCTGATAACGACAAAGGTCTATCGGATGGTCAGTGGTCAGTTCCGAATACATACGCTCGTTTGTCTTTCCGAATCCGATAGCCTTGAAACCGCCGTTATTGGATGGGAGCTTCTGCTTCACGATATCGGCTTTGATGGTAACCCCGATATGGTTGGCTTGTCCTGTTAAATCGGCAGCGGCATGATAGTCGGTTCCATCCTTTTTGAAGCTGCTGTTTCTCAAATAGCACCATAAAATAGTAGCCATTCCCAGTTCGTGGGCATATTCAAAAGCCTGTGACACTTCTACTATCTGGCGGCGGCTTTGTTCCGAACCGAAATAAATGGTAGCGCCGACAGCTACAGCACCCATGTTCCATGCCTCTTTTACCGTACCGAACATTACCTGGTCGTAGCTGTTCGGATAAGTCAACAGCTCGTTATGGTTCAACTTCACGATGAAAGGAATCTTATGGGCGTACTTACGTACCACAGCTCCCAGAACTCCGAATGTGGATGCCACGGCGTTGCATCCTCCTTCAATGGCCAGCTTTATGATGTTTTCGGGATCGAAATAAAGCGGATTGGGGGCGAAAGACGCTCCTGCAGAATGTTCTATCCCCTGATCCACCGGCAGGATGGAGACATACCCGGTATTGGCCAGACGCCCGTGCCCATACAGGGCTTGTAGGCTCTCCAAGGTGCGTATATTCCTGTCGGAATTCATCCATACCTTATCTATCATATCCGGTCCCGGAATATGGATAAGTTGTTTGTCTATCGTCTTACATGTATGGTTCAGGTAGTACTCAGCCTGTCCTCCCAATAAATCTACTATTTTCATCTTATTTATTTTTATTGATTATTCTGGTTTATGACTCCCGTTCACCCAGTTTTGCATCCATAAAAAGGATAGCACTGTCTCCGGCTTTCCTTAGCCGACTAACAATATTGAGTACATTCGCTTCTTCTTCTACCTGCTCACGAACAAATTGCCACAAGAAGTTCTGAGTGGCATTGTCTTTCTCTTCGGATGCTACCTGTACCAATTCATCAATCAGTTTGGAAACATGTTTTTCATGCTCCAAAACATGTTCGAATACTTCAACAGGGTTACCCCAACCTTGTGGAACCACATCGACCTTGTCCACTTTCGGAGTTGCCTCACGCTTAATCATGTACTCAGCAATGGCATATGCATGCCCGATCTCTTCTGCAGATTGTTTCTGCATCCAGCGAGCCATTCCGGAAAAGCCCTCTCTTTCCAGATAAAAAGACATCGATAAATACAGGTTGGCAGACCATAATTCTGCTGTGATTTGCTCATTCAGGGCATTTTGCAATTTTTCAGTCATGACGAATCAAACTTTTAATGTTAATAATAAATCCAAATTATCTCTCTTCTTTAAGAACAAGCATGGGCTTGTTTCAAAATTTCAATTAATACCGGACGTATCCCGCTGATAAAACATTCCACGGCGATCACCATCAGAATAAGTCCCATCAGTCTCATCATTACATTGTTTCCCGTCTCTCCCAAGATTTTTAAAAGCTGGGTGGACGCGCACAGAATAAAGAATGAAAGAATGCAGACCAAAGCGATTACGCCAAGCAATACTATTTTGAAAGTATATTCCGAAGCATCTTCCATCAATGTTATTCCACTGGAAATCGCTCCCGGACCGCATAACATCGGAATGGCAAGAGGTGTGATGGTTATATCTTTGGAATATTCTTTTCGTTCAGTTTCATTCAGTTTCACATGGGTGAAATGTGCCTGCAACATATCATATCCGATTTTAAAGATGATGATACCTCCCACAATCCGGAATCCGTCTGTTGAGATGCCGAAAAAATGAAACAGGAACCTGCCCGATAATGTAAAAAGGACTAATATGATAAATGCAATGGTACATGCTTTCAAGGCGATACATCTGCGTTCTTTCGTATCCATTCCATCAGTCATTTGCAGGAATACCGGCATCACTCCAAGCGGGTCCATCAAGGTGAATAGCGAAGTGAAACACAATGTTATATATACAAATATATCCATGATGACATATATTTTATTGTCGATTATTATATCGCAAAAAACATACCAGATAGCATTCTGCAATATTAAATTTTGCAGAATATCAATCTTAAATCCATACCGTTAAAAATAAGGTAGTCTCCGTTCGTTTTCCTTGGCGAGGATACGTAATAATTCCATAAATACCGTACTTACATATATACGGTCTGCATACAACCCGCTGATGAAAGAATGGAAGGACATGTTCACATTCCGGCATAATATGAGAAATGTGTTTACCTGACATGATATGTACTGCTCGTGTTCAAGCAATTCATTCAGGGCATTCAATGGCGTTGTCCATTCATGTGTATCCCGTTTCATTTCATTGATTGCAACACATCCTCCATCATGGCATATCCGATTCATCATCTGATAAACCTTGTTCATATTGTCCTGTGCTTGGGAGTTTAGCCAGGAGCTAAGTATTGGAAGCCGTTCATCTTCAAAATAGACCTGCAATGACAGGTATAAACCGGTTGACCATATTTCTGTATTGATCAACTCATTCATGGCGTTTTCTATTCGTTTATCCATTATCACTCTGAATATTGAAAATCCATTACTAATATTATGTGTTATTCCCTGTATATAAAAATTCCATTCGATTGTGGGTAACCCATAAAACGGAATTCTTAAACGAGGCTTAAATAATAGGATACTTATCCGCATAGACAAATTGTCACAAAAAAATAGTGCTATGGTGTCTTTTTGTCTTGTCTTCCTTGCAGAATATCCAATAAGATATCCAGTTCTCTTTCTATTCCTTCAATCTTATCGGAAATACAGTCCAAAGTATTATGGTGCAGACTAGCTTTACAGTCCTGCAACTCTCTTGATAGAGAAAGTACCTGCAACCAAAGTTCTTCCTCTGTGTGACAGGGGGAGTTACTATTATCTAGTACCATAGAAGGCAGAAAAGTGTCTTGGCATGTAATTTGTATGATAATGAACGGTATGTCCCGAAAGAGACAGGATGGAAATGAAAGGATAGAATATTCCACAAAAGACAGTAACAAACGAAGGGGGGGAAGTCGTTGGAGACAGTTGTCTCGCTTTTAAAACAAGTTGCTTTCATAATGTTTATAATAAGCTAACCCTGTTCCCTGGAGTTGTGTTTATATAAAGTTAAGCGTGGGAACTTTGGTATTACCGTTCAGAAGTATCCCCATACTCAACAACATATAATACACAAAGCCCCACGCCTATATATAACAAAAATCTATATAAATAGTACGTGGAGCGTCCAATGTATTATCCAATTGTTGTTTCGAAATTGGGGATTTCCTGAACTTGGATAATGCCTTAACGCTTTACTATAAATCTTCTATTTTTAAAAGACTAATACAAATGTAATAAAAGAAATGAATTCTTTCAAAGGAAATATCTCCTTTTTTAAGGGGTGGCTTAATTTTTCTTCATTAAAAGTCTTAGAATTACTGCCTGCCAAAGCCCGTCACAATTTTTTTGAAATCCTCAAGCTGTACATTAAGCTCTATATAGTACAAGCAGAAAAACAGACCATGATGCCGCAGGCAGTATAGGCCATAACCCACTCTTCCGTGAGTATCTTATCTATTTGACAATAATAAAAATGTAAAGGAGGATAATGGCATGGACAATATTCGTATCCCAATACATATAGGTTAACATATAAGGGAAAATGGTCACGGAGTCCACAAACCGTAGAATGAAAAAATATATTTCCATCGTGCACGGTTTATACCTCTATCCGGATATTTGGCCGGTGCCGCAAAATGCACAATGCATACTCCATAAAAAACACCAGGGAGGAAAAATAAGTCATACTGAACAACGCCTGTCTGTAATGGGTCATGGATACAAATGGACTACAGATAATGGCTGCAATGGATATAACGATACAATCAAGCACAAAATAATGTACGAACGTGCCTATCAGTTGCATTTGGATGAAGCAGTACCACTTCATGCGATGTTTGGTTAGATTGAGTATGGATATAGGGGCTTAAAAATTAGACAGATACAAATTTACTAAAAAAGGAGAGGCGTCTCAAAAGAGGTGTTTACAAACTTACTTTTGAAGATTTCATCCTTTCAAACTGCTTTTTCGTTGCCATAAGCCTCCTAAGAGGCTACTTTTGCAAGATTATATGCTATGGCTAGCAGGGCGAACTCAATTTCAACCTTCTTAAATCCACGAAGATGGAACCTCTTGAAGTGCTTGTTGTTCTTGAGGTTTCCAAATACGGCTTCCACATCCTGTGGTCGCTGACTGCGATATTTCAGACCTTCATCAGAGAGTAGCTTTTCACGTTCTCTTTCCTTGATTTTCCTCAGACGGTGATTTACCTGTACAATCCTTTCCGAGCGGCTTCTGTAGCACCGGCATCTTAACGGGCAGCCCTTATAGTTACGTGCCTTGTATCTTGATATGGTCTGCACAAAACCGTTGTTTGTTACCCGCCTTGCATCGGAGAGTCTTTCCATTCTCTGTCCCATAGGACAATACATGCCGTCGGTTTCTTCGTTATGAAAATAATTGTACTTTATAAAGGTTTCAATGCCATGTCTGAAAGCATACAGATAGTTCTCTTCACTTCCGTATCCGGCATCACAGACAGACACGTCAGGGTATCTGCCGTAGAGGGAATGGAAATCATCCATATGCAGAGGATAGGTGGAGGTATCGCCCAACACTGATGGATGGTATAGTTCAGAATGAACTGTTTATTGGTACTGAACTGGGGATTGTATCCGGGTTTGAGTTGTCTGTTCTTCATATGGTCATCTTTCATGCGCATGAAAGTAGCATCATTGTCTGTCTTTGAGTAGCTGTTACGTCCGTCAAGTATCTTTCCCTGCGATTCATATTTCTTGAGCTGTTCAAGCCATGACTTCCTTACACGTCTTACCTTCGCTTTCATCTTCTTGTCAGCATCCACTCCATTCAGGGCATCATCTATCTGCCCGAGTGCCTTTTCCACTTTCTCCGGGGTGATATCCTGATAGGCAACCGGAGCGGAGTCACGCAGTTCCTGCTTGGTGAGGGAGTCGGCGTATTGCCATATCTCCTCAAGCTGTTCCGCGATTCTGGATATGCGGGTATGTATAGATTTGCCCCCAGACGAACGTATAACGGTTGGCGTTCACCTCCATCTTCGTCCCGTCGGTACAGGCCACATCCAGACTTACAAAACCTTCCGCCACGAGAAACTTTACAATGGTTGCAAATATCGTCTTCAGCACATCCTTTAGCCGGCTGCTGCGGAAACGGTTGATGGTATTATGGTCAGGAGTTACATTGCCGGTAAGCCACATGAGGGACATTCATTAAATATTACAAAATCAGCCAACTAATTCATACACAAAGTATTGCGAATTAGTTGGCTTTTTTGTATCTTTAGGTATTCCCCCGGAAATAAGGTTTGACGGCCAAAACGGGGGAAATATCCAAACTAATAAGATATGGCAAAGATACAAAATATTTCAGAAATTCACCCTACTTTGTGTTTTACAGAATTTGATATTCTGGAAAAATACCGCAAGAGTTTTAATGAGAGTGAGCTTGGCAAGCTTCATTCTGTCTTTCCGTTTGAATGTATGGCAAAAGCCGCAGGCCTGTCGGACCGGCGACTGGGCCGCAGGAACATATTCAGTCCTTCCGCAAAGATCGCCCTTATGGTCCTGAAGGCATACACCGGATTCTCCGACAGGCAACTGGTGGAACATCTGAACGGGAACATACACTACCAGATTTT
>NZ_JACOOD010000065.1:0-14814 GCF_014287405.1 Bacteroides sp. NSJ-48
TTGTGGAAAAAGAACGGTTTGGTTGGGAATGTAAGGACGAAAATGTAACTTTGCCATAACGAAAAACTTTATGCCTAAAGATACGAAAACTTTGGGTAATAACAAAGCCCGGGCTTGAGAAAGTCTGGGCTTTGCGCATAAAAAAAGGCTGTGTCAGCATTTTGACACAACCTCATAATTTATGAGGTTTTGCCTTACGTGATTTCTAAAAGATTAATGAATCATACTAATCAAGTTTTGGACAATCCAAAACTTGGGGTTTAATATATAGCAAAAATGAAGATGAATGAAATATTGTTTTGTTTGTTGGCAGTGTTGAATGTATGTTCAGTTTGGGCACAGCCAAAGACATTGAAATTTGGTAAAAATGGAGATTTTAAAATCGTTCAGTTTACCGATGTTCATTATAAATACGATGATCAAGCCAATTCTCAGATAGCATTGGATAGAATGAATGAAGTGTTGGATGCAGAACATCCTGATTGTGTAGTTTTTACTGGAGATGCGGTTGTGTCCAATGAATCTTTTAAAGGATGGGATATAGTATTGGATGTATGTATTCGTCGTAATATACCTTATGCAGTAGTATTTGGTAATCATGATGATGAATACGATCATACACGTCAGGAATTGTATGATTACATTTCAAAGAAAAAGGGTAATTTGATGCCTGTTCGTATTGGGGATGTGGCTCCGGACTATGTCCTGACTGTGAAGTCTTCTACCGATAAGAATAAGGATGCAGCTCTCCTGTATTGTATTGACTCGCACTCTTATACTCAGGTAAAGTCTGTCCCTGGTTATGATTGGATTAAATTTGAACAGATTGCTTGGTATCGTGAACAAAGCAAGACGTTTACAGAAAATAATGGCGGTACTCCGCTGCCTGCATTGGCTTTCTTCCACATTGCTATTCCTGAATATAAGGATGCTTTGATGGAAGACAAAAATCGCATGTTTGGTTGCAAGGCTGAAATGGTATGTTGCCCTACTACCAATTCCGGCTTTTTTACTTCGGTTAAAGAGTGTGGAGATGTAATGGGGATGTTTGTCGGTCACGATCATAATAACGATTATGCTGTGGCTTATAAGGAAGTATTGTTGGCTTATGGTCGTTATACCGGTGGTAATACAGTTTATAACGATTTGGCATCCAATGGCGCACGCGTCATTGTTTTGCGTGAAGGTGAACGTAAGTTTGATACCTATATTCGGATTGCTAATAATGAAATAGAGTCGTTTGTTACTTTCCCAAATAGTTTCTATTAATCAGATTGTTTAATTGCAAATTTCGTTAAACCTTTTTTGTATTCATGAAAAATATATTATTGTTTTGTTTTACACTGCTGTGTACTCTAGGCGTGCAAGCTGGTGACTTAATAGATTTGATCTTGATTCCACCTGGAAAGATTACGAATAAAGTCAAGTTAGATATTCGTGGAGGAATTGTAAATAAGAGCTCTGTAGAACAGACTTATCAGGTTTCTTTATATTGGGGGAAGGAAGAAGCATCTGCTCTGCTCTGTGATACCATGTTGAACATTGCTGCCGGTAAATCGGATGTGGTGAAGGTGGTGATTCCTACAGCGGATAAGGTTGGAAAGCATAAGGTGATCTTGAAGGTTACCGAAAGCGGTAACGTATATCGGAAAGTAAATTCAATCGAAGTTATTCAGTCGGACATTCGTTCCATACAGCAAATATCTGGGGCATGGGCGGGTATTTATCATTGGAGTGAAACTGAAGGAAAGCATTGGAATCAGGATATTAAGAAGATGACCGATAATCAATGGCGCGAATTGGTTCGTTCAATGAATAAGTTGGATATGAATATGATGGTTATTCAAGAAGTTTTCCGTAATGAACAATATGTGGGTAAGCATTCTACAAATGTAGATAATTACCAAGGGAAGGCTTTTTATCCATCTAAGTTATATCCCGGACGCATGGATATTGCGGCTAAAGACCCAATAGAAGCTATTCTATCCGAGGCTGATAAACAAGGTATGAACGTGTTGATGGGCGTGGGTATGTTTGCTTGGTTCGATTTTACTCCCGAATCTTTGGAGTGGCATAAACGTGTGGCCAAAGAACTTTGGGACATGTATGGACATCACGAATCTTTTTATGCTTTTTATGTGTCTGAAGAAAGTGGAGGCGGTTTAGATAATTGGGAACAACTGCCCGAAATACGTAAAAAGAGAAAAGATGATATCGTGAATTTCTTTAAGGAATTTAAGGCTTATTGTAACAGCTTTGCTCCGGGTAAACCGGTGATGTTGGCAACCAACAGTTTTGAAGTACCTAATGGTATGGATACTTATCCGGAACTTTTAAACTATTTGGACATTTTATGCCCATTTGGCTTTGCTCGTATGCCGGAAGGTGATTTGACAGGTAAGCAGGCTGCTGATATGTTGCAAAAGGCATGTGATGATGCAAACGCTCATTTCTGGTTTGATTTGGAAGTATTCCTCTTTAATCCAGACAATTCTTTGTATCCACGTCCGGTTGAAGAGATAATTCGCGACCTGAATCTGTTTGATAATTTTGAGAAAATTCTTTGCTATCAGTTCCCCGGTGTGTTCAATGACCCCAAAATGTCTATTCGCATAGGCGAGGCTCGTACCATTGATTTATTCAATGGATATATGAAATACTTGAAAGAACTGAAATATAGGAATAAAAAACGTAAATAAAAAAGAAAGTGATGAAGCGCTGTTATCTATATCTGTTTATCCTAATAGAGATGTGTTGTTGATGCAATAAAATAGCTCATTGGCGGAATTGGTAGTGTTTAATCAATAAAAAACAAATATTTTTTATGAATCAGTTCATCAAAGAAATACAAGAACAACCGGAAATGTTGGAACGTACTCTTGGCTATTATCATTCAAGAGAAGGGAAGGAGCGTTTGGATGCTGTCTGTACTCTGTGGACAACCGGTGACTATGACAAAATAGTACTTACCGGTATGGGAAGTTCTTATTTTGTATCACAAGCTGCCGCGATCATGATGACCGCTTATAATATACCCGCTTTTGCTATCAATGCCGGCGAGTTATTGCATTTTCAGTCTTCAGTTCTGACAGAGCGCACTTTATTGGTTGCCATCTCACAGTCAGGCGAGAGCTATGAGGTGATTGAATTGCTTAAACAACTTGGTGAACGGCATCATTCACGATTGACAGTGGTTGGGGTCACAAATGAGTCTGGAAGTTCTTTAGCGGCGATGGCTACTCTCAGTCTGCTATGTAAGGCTGGGAGGGAGGAAATGACATCTACGAAGACATTTATCACCACCTATCTGGTAGTGTATCTGCTTGCAGGAGCATTGGATGGTCGCAGGGTAGATAATGCTCTTTTAGATAGTGTCGTTCGGGAAGTCGGTCTTCAGCTTGAGAAAGGGGGGATTTATTTATCCCGTTCGGTCGCTTTTTTAAGTGGGCATCCGTTTGTTCAAGTGATAGGCAGGGGTACGGTTTTTGCAAGCGTTGCCCAAACCGCCCTGATGTTTATGGAGGCTACCAAGACTCCGGCTTCAGCTTTGTTGGGCGGTGAGTTTCGCCATGGTCCACTGGAGATGGTAGGCCCTGGCTTTATCTGTATCATTTATTCGCATTCACGGTCCGGTGTTTATCGGCTGAGCATCAGGCTTGTGGCTGATGTTCTGTCTTTTAATGGTAAAGTGATCCTGGTATCGGATATCTCCTCCGGCATTGAAAGTGTGAATTTGCTGGAAATCAATGTTCATTGCGGAGACCCTGATTTGTTTGCAATTCCGTCCATTGTTCCTGTTCAGCTGATAGTGAATGCTTGGGCGGAAGAAATGGAACTGGTGCCCGGCAGTTTTACACATGGTGCTAAAGTGACTTCAATAGAATAATGATGGGACGAAGAAAGGCAGCCATAGGAGTCGATATCGGAGGCACAAAGATCAGTGCGGGTATTGTTGGCGGAGAGGGATTGGTTTATGCTTCTCCCCGTACTATTGCAACTAATCCGAAAGAACCCGGCGAAGTGATTATTGCCAATTTGTTTTCTCTGTTGAAAAATATTCTGGCTGATGCTGCGGATTACGATATTCAGGGCATTGGTATCGGGTGTACCGGACCTCTCGATATAGATAAAGGTATACTGCTGGATGTTGAGAATCTTCCCACTTTGAACTATTTCCCGTTGAAAGACACCGTTGAACAAGTATTTCCGTTGCGGGTGATCCTTGATAATGATGCCAATGCGCTGATTTATGCAGAGGCATTATGGGGAGCGGGTCGGAATGCCGGTTCAGTCCTGGGTTTTACCTTAGGAATGGGGATAGGATGTGCTTGGATTAATGGAGGAAAAGTATGGCGTGGGCATTCCGGTTGTGCTGGAGAAGTATGGACTTCACCTTATAAAGAAGGGATATTGGAAGACTATGTATCCGGCAATGCCGTCACCCGTCTTTATAAAGAATATACAAAGGAGGAGTTGCCGGCTTATCGTATAGCCGAACTGGCACGGTCCGGTGATAAAATGGCTTTGCAGGTATGGGATGTTTTTGCCCAGGCATTAGCTCATGCTTTGTCATGGACAGTGAATATTACCGATCCCGAAATTGTCATCATAGGCGGATCTGTTCTGAAATCTTCCGATTTATACTGGGACAAGGCAGAGTGGCTATTTCGTAAATTCATTTGTCGTTCAGCTGATCGGCATATTACTTTGCTGCCAGCTGCCTTGGGAGACAATGCCGGATTTATTGGTGCGGCTGCATTAATATTAAAATAACAAGAAACTATGAGAAAACTCTTTTTTATACTGTTGATATGTAACATGTTGTTCGTCAATGCCCAATCTCTTGAACTGGAGAATTGGAAGATTATCAATTCTTCCGAGCTAAACGCCGGATCTGCTGAGGTCTCGCAATTGGCTTATCCCACTGCCGGATGGTATCAGGCCACTGTGCCCACTACCGTGTTGAACGCTTTGGTGAAGGAAAACGTATATCCTGATCCGAGAATCGGCCTGAATAATTACCTGATTCCGGATGTGTCGGATGAATTTAATGTCCGGATGGACCTATCTAAATACAACTACCTGAAAAGTGGCCGTAATCCTTGGCAAGATCCATACTGGTATCGTACGGAAGTTGTTCTTCCCAAATCATATAAAGGCAAGAAAGTATGGCTGATCTTGAACGGCATTAACTACCGGGCAGATGTCTGGGTAAATGGTCGTCAGGTTGCTGATAAAAAAGATATTGTGGGTATGTTTCGTCGCTTTAAACTTGATATAACCGGATATGCCCATGCCGGAGCTAACAATTGTATTGCGATAAAAATTTATCAGGTGGATCATCCGGGCGTCCCGACTCCCGGCACCCAGTTGAAAGTATTCGGTCCTGTACGCGGACATTCCTACGATATCTTTAAGGATGAGACATTGAAGATATCCGGTGGCTGGGATTGCGCTCCCGTGGTTCGCGACCGGAATATGGGTATCTACCAGAAAGTGATAGTGGAAGCCACGGACGAGGTGTTGATTGAAAATCCTTTTGTTGTCACTACTTTACCAAAGTCCACTACCATGCCTATGAAGGTTGACACTGGGCTTGCAAAGGTCAACATTAAACTTGAAGTGAGGAATACCTCTGCAAAGCTTGTTGAGGGAAAGGTGAATGCTTGGATTACATTAATCAACGAAGTCAAATTTCCCACTTATACCAAGCATATGGAGGGATACCTCAAGCCAATCAAGCTGACGAAGAAAGTAGCCCTGCGTGCCGGTGAGAGAAAAGTAGTGGAACTGACCCCTGAGGACTTTCCTTCCTTGCTGATAGAAAACCCGTATTTGTGGTATCCGAATGGGTATGGCGAGCAATACTTGCATCACATGAAACTGTCTTTTAGCATCGGTGGAAAAGTGTCCGATACCAAAGAATTTGATTTCGGAATCCGTGAGGTGGCAAGTGGACTGAACCGGGTGGGAGATGAATGTGGTCGTGTATATTATGTGAATGGCAAGCGGATATTCTGTAAGGGCGGTTGGATACAGCCGGACATCTTGTTGGAGGAATCTGAAAAACGTATCTATGATGAAGCCCGCCTGATGGCAGAAGCGAACATCAACCTGATTGGCAGTGAAGATATGCCGTCTCCTTCTGAAATCTGGTTTGAAAGTTTTGACAAATATGGCCTGATGTGGTGGCATGTTTTCTATCAATGTTTCCGCATGACTCCTGGAACTGAAACTGCTGACAATCCTCTGGATCATGGTCTGGCGGTGGCAGGAGTGGAAGATATGATGCTCCGCTATCGCAATCACCCTTCTATTATTTCATGGATAGGAGCCAATGAGGTCTTGATGAATGAAAGCTTGTACAAGCTGACCAAGGAGAAAGTGAGGAGTATCGATACTACGCGTGTTTATCTTCCGACTACCAGTTTTCATTGGGATGTAGACGCCTTGACTCCTTATCTGAAAGAAGATCTACCAACAGGTACGACGGATGACGGTGCGCCCGACTATAATTGGGCGCCTTCTTCCTACTTCTTTGATAAAGTGCGTGAGGTCCATTTGCAGATGTTCCGCAATGAACTGGGGATGCCTTCCATGCCGACGTACAACAGCCTCCGGAAATTTATTCCTACCGCGGAGAGTACGGCTAATGTAAACAGCCCTATTTTCCCATTGGATAGCATTTGGGCTGAACATGGTGCTTGGGATGTAAGTAATTATTGCTATCGCTCTTATGACAATGCCATTCGTACGATGTTCGGTGATCCGAAGACGGCAAAAGAATATGCCGACAATGCCCAGTTCCTGAATGCCGATGGTTATCGTGCTATGTTTGAAGCGGCTAATCACCGGATGTGGGATATTACTTCCGGTGTGATGATTTGGAAGATTAATTCTTGCTGGCCCGATGTGTGCTGGCAGATATACGACTGGTATCTGGCTCCCAATGCTTCTTATTATTTTGCAAAAAAAGCTATGGAACCGGTGCACGTACAGTTGAATGCGAATGATTTTAGGGTTTCTGTGATTAATGCCTCCCATCAGACACTGCAAGACGTGAAAGTGACGGCTAAAGTTATCAACAATGACATGGAAGTGGCTTGGGAGGACTCCCAGCGGATAACTGTTTCTCCCGATTGCTATCAGGAGATTGTTACGGTGCCCCGGTGTGGAAAATACTCTTATAATTACTTTGTGAAGCTGGAGCTGCATGATAAATACGGTAAACTTCTGTCCGAGAACCTATATTGGTTCTATTCCCAGCATATGGATTTCTTTTGGTTCACTTCTATGAAGAAACCGGAATTGAAGGAGGAGGTTGAAGTTACCCAAGAGGAAGGGGAATATGTCTTTTCTATTTGTTTGAAGAACGAATCGGATCGTTTGTCCCATTTCAATCATCTGACTTTGCTGGACGTCCGGGGTAAGGAGATTAATCCGGTATTCTGGAGTGACAATTTTATTACGCTCTTTCCGGGAGATGAAAAGGTAATAACGGCTCGTGTGGCAGTATCCGATGTCGGAGATACACCTCCTGTGTTCTTCCGGGCACGATGATGAATAGATTGAATTTATTTATAATATAGTGTTATGAAAAAAATTATAGTGATTGGCAGTTCCAATGTGGACATGGTGGTGAGAACTTCTCATCTGCCTGCTCCCGGTGAGACGATTCTGGGAGGGGAATTCTTTATGAACCAGGGTGGAAAAGGAGCAAATCAGGCTGTTGCAATAAAGAGATTGGGCGGCAATCTGATATTTATGGCAAAATTGGGGAATGATGTATTAGGTCGGCAATCTGTCGGTTATTTTAAAAAGGAAGGAATTGATACAAGATATATTGCTCTCGATGAAGATTCTGCTTCCGGAGTAGCTCTGATCAGCGTGGACGATCATGCGGAGAATAGTATTGTAGTGGCATCCGGTGCCAACATGTTGTTGAACGAACAAGATGTGGATAAAATGTTGGAGGAAATGTGTGAGGGAGATATCCTCTTGATGCAATTGGAAATTCCGCTTCAAACAGTGGAGTATGCTGCCAGAAAGGCTTTCGGGAAAGGAGTGAAGGTGGTGCTGAATCCGGCTCCTGCCCGCAGTCTTCCCAAAGAATTGTTCCGGCATCTGTACATGGTCACTCCGAACCGCATCGAGGCGGAGATGCTTACGGGCATAAAGATTGCCAATGATGCCGATGTTGAGAAAGTGGCGGAAGAGATTTGCGCGATGGGGGTAAAGAATGTAATTATCACTTTGGGTTCGAAAGGATGTCTTATAAGGGAAGAGGGCGTTTCTTATCGTATAGATGCTTTCAAAGTGGAGCCTGTTGACACTACAGCTGCCGGAGATACGTTTAATGGGGCTTTGTGCGTAGGATTGTCAGAGGGCATGGACTTGAAACAAGCTGCTGTGATGGCTTCAAAAGCTTCATCCATAGCTGTAACCAGAATGGGAGCCCAGTCTTCTATTCCTTACCGTGAAGAGTTGTAATCATTAAAAACAATATTAAATATCACGATTATGTTTATAGTTGAAAGTTACGGATTGGCGGTAGCGTTGTGCTGGGTCACGATGTTATGCTGGGGATCATGGGGAAATACTCAAAAATTGTCAGCCCAAACATGGCGCTATGAATTGTTCTATTGGGATTATGTGATTGGTATACTTCTTTTTTCTTTGGTTTGGGGCTTGACACTGGGCAGCATTGGAGAAGGGGGACGCGGATTTATGCAGGACTTGCAGCAAGTTGGTATGGAGAATTTTTGGAGCGCTTTTCTGGGGGGCGTCATATTCAATGCCTCGAATATATTGTTGTCGGCTTCCATGTCGTTGGCTGGTATGTCGGTTGCTTTCCCGATAGGGGTGGGGTTGGCGTTGGTATTAGGCGTATTTGTCAATTACTTCAGTGTACCGAAGGGGGATCCTGTCACTCTTTTTGGGGGTGTCTTCTTGATTGTGTTGGCCATTGTTTTTAATGGGATTGCTTCCGGTAAAGTTTCTGAAGTATCAGGTCAGACTGTCCGAAAAAGAGGAGTTCTGATTGCTGTCTGCGCTGGTATTCTGATGGCGTTTTTCTATCGTTTTGTTGCCGCTGCTATGGATTTGGAAAATCTGGAATCGCCTGCTGTTGGTATGATGACTCCGTATTCTGCCTTGTTTGTGTTTGCAATAGGTATCTTTATCAGTAACTTCCTATTCAACTCTTTGTTAATGAGGAAACCTTTTACGGGGGTGCCTGTGGCTTACAGTCAATACTTCAAAGGAAATATGAATACTCATTTGGTTGGTATTTTGGGGGGTGCCATTTGGGCGTTGGGAACAGCGTGCAGTTATATTGCTGCCGGAACAGCCGGTGCTGCCATTTCCTATGGGTTGGGACAAGGGGCTACGATGGTTGCCGCATTATGGGGGGTGTTTATTTGGAAGGAATTCAAAGGGGGTCTAAATCTACTAATCTATTGATTGCCTTGATGTTTGTTCTCTTTTTTAATTAAAAAAATGTGTATATTATGAAGAGGAATTTTCTGCCAATCCTGTTGGGGTTATTGATGATATCAGCCGTACTGCCGTCGGCAGTAGTTTTTGCTGGCAATGATGTTTCTGGCCGACAGAGAAAACAGAAGGTGAAGGAATCTGTTTTGAGGGTGAAGTCCATTACTGGTACTTGGATAAATCTGGCATATAAGGATGTACGTAATAGATATACCAATCCGCAGAGTTTTGATAATACGGATCCGGAATTATGGAAAGCTAAAGTGCGGGAGCTGTCGGCTATGGGCATTGAATATCTGGTATTCATGGAAGTTGCCAATGAGGGTAAGGCTTATTATCCCTCTCAATTAATGCCCTGGTGGTATGATAAAGATAAACAGAGTCCTGTGGAAGCCATTCTTGATGAGGCTGCCCGATATGACATGAAGGTTTTTATGAGTACTGGATGGGCAAAAGACCAGGATGATAATTTGCAGGATCCTGCTGTCAAACAACGCCAATTGCAAATTATGGAGGAACTGGCTGTCTTTTATAAGAATCATAAAGCCTTTTATGGCTGGTATTTGCCGGTAGAGGATTGTCTTTGCCCCATTTTTGCAGAACATGCTGTACAATCGGTTAATGCATTGACCCAAAAGGCAAATGCATTGACTCCGGGTAAGAAGACACTGATTTCTCCTTATGGTATCGGACTGTCTGATTTTGATAATCCGGAGTATGAGAAACAATTGGCAAAGCTGAAAGTCGACATCATAGCCTATCAGGACGAAGTGGGCTGTGTACGCAATAAATTCATGTTGCCTCGCTTAAAGAAGACTTGGCAACGGTTGAGAGACATCCACAACCGTCTGAATATTGAGATGTGGGCCAATTGTGAGACTTTCACTTGGGAACAGGGAACCAACGACCGTTCTTCGGCCTTGATTCCTGCCGCTTATCCGCGCCTTTTATCCCAACAAGTGGCTGCTTCTGTGGCAGGGGTTGACAGGATTATCTCATTTATGGTTTGTGGAATCATAGAAAGTCCCACGTCAACTTATCAGTTGGGGCAACCGGTGTGGTCACATAAAGTATACAATGACTATATGGACTGGAAAAGGCGGATTGGCTGCTGGCAATTGGCCGAAGCTGCCTTTATGGAGAGATTGGCTAACGGGGCTACCATGGACATGGTGTCGGGAAAAGCGGATTTGAAGGCATTGCTTGATGGCAGGGTTGCAGAGGAAGACAGTAAAGATGCCCGTTGGGTGAAATTCGAGAAAGGTTATCATGAGCTTGTGGTAGATTTGCAGAAAAAGACCAGACTACGGAAAGTCATGCTTCGTATGCTGGACTATAATTTAGATGGAATAGGTATGCCGCTGAAAGTTTATCTGTTTACTTCGTTGGATGGAAAAGAATATAGATTGGCTTCTATCAAGGATACCCCTCATTTCCCGAACAATCGGCATGATGCATGGATTGAAAACTTGTTATTTGATCAATTGGATGAAAGCATCCGTTATATGAAGGTGGCTTTCGAAGCTTCGCAACACGTGTATATGGATGAGTTGTTTGTTAATCCGATGATAAAATAAAGACCAGTTGAGATGAGAGTGAGTTTGTGTTTATTAACGGTGTGGTTGTTTCTTGCTTGTGCTGATAGGGCGCGGGGAAATTGCACTAATTCCTTCTTGGTCAAAACCGATGGTAAAGGAGAAATATATCCTAACCCCCAAAGTATCATAGACCATAAATTAATAATCTATGGTCTATGATGCAGGCCTTGGAAATACAGAAAAAGTTTCTGTTTGTGATTTGTGGCATCAAAAGGATTTAGGGGAGTATAAAGGGGAATTTTGGGCACAAGTCCCTTAGCATGGAGTTACTTTTGTAAAAATCACTCTTGTAGAGTGAACTGAAACTTTAAAATAAATAGTATGGAATTTGCTTTGGATAGATGGATTACCAAGCATAATGCTTGGATTGATGTTTTTGTACCAAACTACATGAGGTGGATATTTCATGATGTGAAAATGACTATTTTGTTTTTGGGCAGTTTCTCTTTGGTAAAGTGCTGTAGGTGTTTAAGGCAGGTGTGTTATTGGGAGCAGTGTCTTGCATACTGTTTGTGCCAGGGCTAAAGACGGAAAATTCTAAGCCATTTGTGATACCAGCATTACAGGAGTGGAAAGGTGGGGATGGCTATTGGCGCTCATTGTGTCGGTTGGTGCTGGACTCCCGCTATGCAGCAGAGCTCAATCCGGTGGCAAATGGAAAAGTCACGCGACTTTGACCCTTTTGGCCACACATGATTGTCCCAATCAATATTTCAATAAAACAATCTTTCAATCATGGAATTAATAAATAAAGATACCCTACAAGTCCAAGAATTTATTTCTTCGCTCGATTCGATGCTGGACGACATTGAATCTATCGTCAAGCATTACAAGTCTCACCTGAACGGGGAATGCTTTCTTTCTAACAATGAAGTTTCCAAGAAACTGAATGTCAGTTTGCGAACCTTGCAGGAGTGGCGAGATACAGGGCTAATCCCCTTTATCTAGATAAAAGGTAAAATCATCTATCGCCAAAGCGATATTGATAAACTGCTCCAAAAGTACTACTTTGAAAGTTGGAAAGAATAACTATCTAAAAGAGTATGATTTCCACTATCTTAAAAGGAAAGCTTTTTTATTAAGGTGGAAATTATACTTTTGAAACCTAAAAACACTTGAATCTCAATCTTATTTAGTTAGATTTTTATATTTAATTTGATGTATATCTTATTAATTTAGTATTTTTGTAAGCATGAGTTTTTCATATGAAAGTTAAATTTAAAATGTAAATTATGCCGCTAAAAATAAATGTGCCTTATTCCGAAAAAGATTTGGCAAAAGAAAAAGGTGCTTTTTGGGATAAAGATAATAAGACATGGTTTGTTCCCGATTATAAAGACATCAATTTATTTTCTCAATGGATTGACACAGATAAGGTATCAATAATCGCAAAAGCACCTTTCTGGATAGGGGTAACTCAAAAAACTTGTTGGAAGTGTGGCGGTATGATTGACGTGATAGCTTTTGCATCTAATAAATTTTGGATATATGAATATTCAGATGATGATGAGGCATTACAAGAATGGTATCTCCAAGATTATTTTTCTTTTTTCTATATGCCTGGTTATATAGAGAAAGAAATTTTAGATATTGTATGTTCACGTTTTCCTACTTTTAAACTGGGATTTTCTAAAACTGTTAATGGAAAGTATTGGGCGAATCATTGTGAGCATTGTAATGCTCTGCAAGGTGACTTTTTCATGCATGATGAACCCGGTGGAGAGTTTTCTCCTATTGACATGGATGGTTACAAAGCTATAACTTTAATAGAGTTTCCATATAAATTTGATTTACCAATAACTGCATCTTATTCTTGGGCAAGTAATGAAAAAGACGTTTTAAGGTATTGTCCGAAAACGCAGTGGTAATAGCCATATCCTTATCATATGTTTTTTTGTTGTATATCTTGTTTTGAATTTAATAGGAAATGTTTCTTTTGTAGAAGATTTAGAAAACATTGTTTTTCGGAATTTAATTTTAATCATTGACTTTTCCAGTGAAGTGTTTAGTCTGTGCAAGTCTTTGGATAAAAATACGCTCGGAATGAAATGTAGAGGAAGATTTTTATTCAAACCGAAGGTTTGGACTTAAACAGGCTAAATACAGAATTTATCTTTGTTAATGCTTCATATTGAGTTCTGGAAAACTTACTATAAAAGAAAAGGATTGAGAAAATGAAATTCATTCTTCCCAATCCTTTTTCAATATTAGCTACTATCTTTATTATATAGCCAATTCCGACAGGCAGCTATTTACTTTTTGCATATCCTTGAAAATATTCTGATCCAATACCCTTGCATAGTGTTCTCTTGTCTAAAGCTGCCTTTTGTATTTCTGTGATTTTTTCGTTTATGAGAATGGTTATTCTTTCACGATTTGGACATTTGGCTTTTGGCTGGTTTGCCTTGAAATCCCATTGCTCTGCTTTTATGGATACGCCAAGACTTTGGTACTTCCGTTTTCCGTCTTTACAGACACATAACATGAGAGGATGTTCACCATTACTAAGTGTTTTTGATTTGTAACACAGTACTTGATTGTTTCAGTCATACGGTTTACTGGTTTACGTTGCCCACATCAAAGCCGTCAAATCGCAGTATATACAAAAGAAAAAAGCAGCTATCTTTTTAGATAGCTGCTTGATTTTCAAGTGATCCGCTTGGGGCTCGAACCCAAGACCCCAACATTAAAAGTGTTGTGCTCTACCTGCTGAGCTAGCGAATCAATCCTTATTGCTGTTAAGCGGGTGCAAAGATATGGACTTTATATTTAATATGCAAGACTTATAACGAAAAAAGTTTGCATTATTTTAGTTGTTTATTTCTTTTATTTGATTATCAATTGATTCTGCCTTATGAATATTTTCTCTGTTGATAATGAAACGTTGATAGTAGGAGAGCATCAGCGTTGTGAGCGGTAGCGCGATAATCATTCCCAACATTCCCATTAATGAACCCCATATGGAAAGTGATAATAGGATGATAGCAGGATTTAGTCCGGTAATTTTCCCCATAACACGTGGCACGATGAATCCGTCTTGGATGGTTTGCACTACAATGAATACTGCCATGGCTGAGGCGATGATTATCCAAAAATTCCCGCCTGTGTCGGAGGCTTTCAGGATTGCCAGTATGATAGTAGGAACCAAACCGATGATTTGAAGATAAGGCACCATATTCAATGCCCCGATGAACAGACCGAGACCTATGGCCAATGGGAAGTCTATGATAAGAAAGCCTATGCTGAATAAAATGCCAACACATAAGGCTACGAATGCCTGTCCGCGGAAGTATCTGTTCATACCTACTTTTACGTCATTTAGTATGCCTACCACGAAAGAACGGTATTTCATAGGCACGAGATGCGTCCAACCTTCTGCGATGCTTTCGTAGTCTAATAAAATGAAGATAACATATAGTAAGATAATGAATATGGTGAATACGCTGAATAATAAGTCAACTGAGTCCGATAATAAAGACCATAGGCGGGGAACTGCTTCTTTGAGCGCATCCAATAGGTTCTCTTTATTGAATAGTTCGGTTATAAATTTAACATCGATATTATCTCGTAAAAAATCGGAAAGAGAGGTGGGTACATTACTATTATAGATTTTTCTCGGTTTGACTTAACCGATTGAGAAATAAACTTTTAGCGAATTATTTGAGAAATAGAGGTAACGATTTAGCAACTGTGCGAATTTCAGTGTTTTGCGTTGCTATGCTGT
>NZ_JACOOD010000066.1:0-10222 GCF_014287405.1 Bacteroides sp. NSJ-48
AATAAAGTCATGTTATCAACGGAGAGCCGTATGCGTGGAGACATGCAAGTACGGTTTGGGGGCAGGTACGGGAAAACCTACTGCCGAAAGGCAGTAAGGCGTTCTGTACCGAGCCTACGTTTAGGGAAAGGGGGCGGTATCATTGAACTGGCTGCACACCTGTATGCTACCGACCATGTACCTTACCTGCTGGAGCGGATTGCGGAACAGACACCGCATGTACACCCGGTATCTTTCTCTTTTGGCAAGCAGGACTCTTTCGGTCCGAGCTTCCAACAGCTGGAGATAGTACCGCTATCGTCTCCTGCCCTGCTTTCCTATTTACAAGGTAGAGGAATAAATCTGGAACTGGCAAAAAGAGAATGTAGTGAAGCCCGTTACACCCACAACGGCAAGCGTTACTTTGCCATCGCATTCCCTAACGGTTCGGGTGGGTTTGAGGTTCGTAACCCCTATTTCAAGGGCTGCATCGCCCCCCAAGGAAATCTCCCACATCAGACAGTCGGGAAAAGCAAGGACTGCCTGCTATGTGTTCGAGGGTTTCATGGACTACCTTTCCTTTCTGACATTGAGACAAGAGAGCTGCCCAAATTATCCGGAATTGGACGGGCAGGACTATATTGTATTGAACTCCGTATCGAATGTGAACAAGGCTCTCTATCCGTTGGGCAATTACGAACGCATCCACTGCTTTTTCGACAACGACCATGCAGGAATGGAAGCACTCCGGCAAATCCGCATGGAATACGGCAGAGACCGGTACATCCGGGACGCTTCGCAGATTTACAGCGGATGCAAGGACTTGAACGAATACTTACAGAAACAGGTTGAAAGAAAAAGGCAGCTCCAGTCCGCCAAAGGGGTGCGCAGCCAATCACCGGAGAAGAAGAGCGGCTTCCGGTTATAGCCCACTATAACTACACGCTCCGCTTTCGTAGTTGTGGGCTCTCCCGAGGGGATTAGGGCTTTGCCCTAATGACCCACTCAGGGCGTTTCACCCCTGAGAACCCCGAGCAAAGAGTGACCCTCTCTTTGCAATCTCCGCTTATGGGTTACCCCTAAGAAATCTCGTGCAAATGAGAGCAGAGGCAAACTTGCTTGACCTATGCCGAATGCAGCCGAGATTCATAAAATAACCCCTCTGCGAAAGCGAGCAAAGTAAATTAATTGTAAACAAAGAAAAGAAGCTATGGCAACAAAATCAAGCATACACATCAAGCCTTGCAACATCGCATCGAGCGAGGCACACAACCGAAGGACTGCCGAGTATATGCGTAATATCGGGGAGTCCAGAATCTATGTCGTTCCCGAACTTTCCACCGATAACGAACAGTGGATAAATCCCGACTTCGGCACTCCCGAACTGCGAACTCATTATGACAATATCAAGCAAATGGTCAAGGAAAAGACCGGACGTGCCATGCAGGAAAAGGAAAGGGAACGCAAGGGAAAGAATGGAAAGATTATCAAGGTGGCGGGATGCTCACCCATCCGTGAAGGAGTATTGCTTATCAGACCGGACACCACACTGGCTGATGTACGCAAATTCGGTGAAGAGTGCCAAAGACGCTGGGGCATCACTCCGCTACAGATTTTCCTGCATAAAGACGAAGGGCATTGGCTGAACGGTCAGCCGGAAGCGGAAGACAAAGAGAGCTTCCAAATAGGAAGCAGATGGTTCAAGCCGAACTATCATGCTCATATCGTATTCGACTGGATGAACCACGAAACCGGGAAGAGCCGAAAGCTCAATGACGAGGATATGGCAACCATGCAGACCCTTGCTTCCGATATTCTGCTAATGGAACGTGGGCAGACAAAAGCTGTCACAGGTAAAGAGCATCTGGAACGAAACGATTTCATCATTGAGAAGCAGAAAGCCGAACTGCAACGTATAGAAGAAACCAAGCGACACAAGGAGCAACAGGTAAGCCTTGCCGAACAGGAACTCAAACAGGTAAAAGCTGAGATACGTACAGACAAACTCAAAAGTGCAGCTACCGATGTAGCCACTGCCATAACCAGCAGCGTAGGTTCTCTTTTCGGAAGCGGTAAGTTGAAAGAACTGGAACATAACATCGAGCAGCTACATCAGGAGATTGCCAACCGGGACAAAGCTACTGATGAATTAAAAATTCAGATGCAACAAATGCAGGAACAGCACGGCAGACAAATACGCAATCTTCAAGGAATACATAATAAAGAGATTGAAGCTAAAGACAAAGAAATATCACGGCTAAACACCCTGCTTGAAAAGGCATTATGCTGGTTCCCATTACTCAAAGAAATGCTGAGAATGGAAAAATTATGCTATGTCACTGGTTTTACCAAGGGGATGGTTGATTCTCTTTTATACAAAAAGGAAGCTCTCAGATGTAGTGGAAAAATCTATTCCGAAGAATATAGACAGAGATTTGAAACAAAAAATGTAATTTTCAAAATTGAACGAAGCCCGATCGATAAGAATAAATTGATGCTGACTATAAACCAACAGCCAATCAGCGAATGGTTCAAAGAACAATGGGAGAAGTTACAGCAGCATCTGCGTAACTCAGTGCAGAAAGAACAAAAATCCAGAGGATTCAGGATGTAATATAGAGAAGTACAATTCATCATGGATTGTACTTCTATCGTAATATATAGTACAAAATCTAAGTTGTCTAACTATTCTAAAGTAAAATAAGCAATAAAAGAATATCTTATTCACTATTAATATACCATATTGTCAATATCTTTCCCTCATTTAGTCAATCGTATCTTTTCGTGGTAGAAATAATTTACGATAACCGGCTTGCCTTTTTCCGAGCGCCCGTAAGGCAAATCATTTATTCTATATGGAAACCCCTGTGCCTTGGCGTATTGGGAAATGTCCTGTTCCAATGCCTGCCAGTAATCAAGCCTCTTTTTGTTGTATATTTCTTCGTATAACGGAAAGAGGTCGGGATGCTTCTCACGGATATACGTCATTATCCCTCCCTTGAACTGCCCGCGCAGATTCAGGTTTTCGAGCCATATCAAATCGGCATATCCTTTCACTTTCTCGATAATCGCCTTCATATCGGTTATTCCGGGGAATATGGGCGATACAAAACACACGGTACGGATGCCCGCCTCATAGACCTGACGCATTGCGTTCAGACGACGTTCTATGCTCACGGCATTGTCCATATCCGTACGAAAACGCTCGTCAAGCGTATTGACCGACCATGACACCGTTACTTTGGGAAAACGCTTCAACAGGTCGAGGTCGCGCAGGACAAGGTCGGACTTAGTGCATATCATAATCTCGGCGTTGCTCCCACGCAGCTCTTCGAGCAGCCTGTGGGTACGGCAAAATTGCTCCTCATACGGGTTGTAACCATCCGTCACGGAACCTATCACAATGCGCTCTCCGTCATATTTGTGCGGATTGGCTATCGGTTTCCAGTTCTTCACGTCCAGAAATGCACCCCACGGTTCTGTATGCCCGGTGAATCGTTTCATAAACGATGCGTAGCAATACTTACAGGCGTGGGGACAGCCCACGTAAGGGTTGACCGAATATCCTCCGACCGGCAGTGAGGATTTGGTCATAACGCTCTGTACGTCTATTTCTTTGATTATTTCGGTATTCATTGTAAGCGTTTTGTAAATTGTTCCGGCAGTTCCTGAATCATCCTTTCTTCGCCCATTATAGGCAGCAAATCCTCTTTCATAAACACGGGGACGCCCTGTGTTTGGGCTTGGTCGGCAATGTGAAGCACCCATTCGGGACGGGAATCCACTTTGCCTTTCCGATGTCCGGTCTCCGTACCTATGACAATCCAGTCGATACCCTCGAAATCTATATCGCCGATTTCATCGAAAATAGGTTCGAAAGTGACATGGTAGTGCTTGGCCTTGATATTTCTTTTCAAATCGTCTAGCCGCTTTTTTTCGGAATTGCGCGTGACGGTCACGCCCATCCATACATTCTCGTCATCTGTAGAGAAACTGATCTTGTCCGGACATTTCGTAAGGAATATATAAGCGTGTTGCGGATTGCTTTTCATTCGTCTGAATATTTCCGCATTCCATTCAGGCTTCCAATCGGAGAAATCGCTCATTCCGGTCATCAGCCATACGTGAGGCTTGGGCGTGTCGATGATACGCAGCTTTCGCACCATATATTCCGGTACGGAGAAGTCGTCCGTAATATGGAAACGGCGGCAGTTGTTACGGGCATAGCAGTAGCTGCACCCGATGGAGCAGCCTACCACTATGTTCATATTCTTTATCAGGGATTTTATACAGATAGTCATCTGCTTAGAGTTCCTTTTTAGAATCATTTCGGAGAGACTTTCCATTTTACCGGTTCTTTCAGTATGATTCCGTCAGTGGCATCCTCCTGTGAGAATGTATTGCTGCAATATTGTATGCAGAGCATGAGGAGCGGAGTCGTTCCGTTGTTACGGACACTTCGTTTTCCTGCAGGAGATACCCTGACAACGCTACCTTCTTCCACTGGGAACACTGTTCCGTCTACTTGAAATTCACCTTTACCGGAGAGGAAAAAATAAAGTTCCTCATGACTCTTGTGACTATGCAGAAATCCGGTTTCTGTACCCGGGGCGAATGACTGGAAAGAAAACTCGCTTCCCGTAGTTCCGAGAGCGGTGCTGCAGAATACTTTTCCGGGAATTTTCACATCCGGGCCAAGCTGAAGTTCGTATTCATTCAGTTCATTCAACTTACCGACACTGATCGCGGCGAAATTCTGTTCTACCGCGATTTTCCTAATCTTTTTCATCTTTCTAATATTTTGAAATGATTGTTTATACAGTTATTTAAGTGTTATGCTTTCTCCGTCTTCCGGTATAATCAGTCGGCTCATATCCGTCCCGTGATGGCGAGCTTCGTTGCGAAGGATGGCACGGGTGGTCTGGCAATGATCGATGGCATCCATGTGTACGGTAATCAGCTTGATGTGTGGGGGGAGTGTGTCAAGCATCGCCATTACTTCCTGTTCATTGGGGATGATACAACCGTCCGTCTTAGAGAATTCGGGGAATACCGCACCGCCACTGTTCACCACAATATAATTAGGACGATACTTTTCCACGGTAGCAAGAGTACATTCTTCCCATTTGCAATCGCCCATGATATAAATAGTCGGAAGCCCTTCGGACATCAGCACATAGCCCGAAACAGGTCCCATCATCTGGCCTATCTGACCGAAACCGTGATGGCCAATAGCACGGTGGATGGTCAGATGACCTAAGGTTATGCTCTCTTCAATCGCTTCTACATTTGAGAAACCATCTTTCAGGATGGCGGCCTTATCTTGTGGCTGGGTGTAGAAAGGAATGTCTTTCGGCAAATGCTGCTTTACACTTGGTTCGTAATGGTCGATGTGGTTGTGGGTGAGCAGTACCATATCAACACCTTCAGTAATGTCGCTAATAGGCATTACGAGATGTACCCTCGGATTCTTATATACACCGAGAGCTGATTGCAGGGTTCCTTTGTCGGCAAATACGGGGTCAATAAGAATGGTATGTCCTGCATAGTTGATTTTCAAGGTGGCACTGCGTACCAACCGAATAATTGCTTTTTCGTTCATGATGTTATGTTTTGTATTATTTTTCGGGTACAAAGTTCGAAAGGATATCCCAATGTCTCTATGCCTTAAAAACAGGAATATATGCCATTTTGATAAAAGAATGATGTATATTTGCAGAAAGCAAAAAACAAGAGTGATGAAAGCTATAATCAATCCCGAAAGACTTGTAAGCGTTCCGTTCAATAAAACGCAATGTGGCGTAGACTTCTACATTAACACAGGCGAAAGCAAGGACATCTGTGGTGTCTTGACCGAGCATAAGGCGTTTAAGACAGATTTTTTCAGCTTCTATTTCTTTCGTCGTGCCAATGGATATTTGTTGCTGAACTTCCGAAAAGTGGAGTTACGGGATGGTATGGTGCTGCTTTTGTCGCCGCACCAGCAACAGGAATGGCACGTGAACGAGGTAGAACTAGATTACACTTTTCTTATTTTCCGCGAAGACTTTATGCGCACGTTCATTGCTGACAAGTTCTTCGTATATCGGCTGTTGTATTATTATCAGACTGATACACCGCCCTACTTGTTTGCCGAGCCGGAGGAGCTGACGGAATATATGCGCCTCTTAAAAAAGATAAAACAAGAACTACAACATCCTGTGGTAGACACTTACAACCTCATTGTGTCAGTGCTTTATTATCTACTGGTAATTATCAACCGGGCATACGCTCAAACTTATCGTCTACCTGTCGAAGTGCCAAAAAACAATTACGCATTCAAATTCAAGGACTTACTCGAAAAACATATCCGAACGACACAGCGCGTTCAAGAATATGCTGATATGCTTCGGGTAAGTCGTATCACCTTGAATAATTCTGTCATGGCGCAATTTGGTGTATCAGCCATTCACTTACTCAAGCAACGTCTTTTGGAAGAGCTGAAAAATGAGCTACTGTTCTCCAATCTGAATGTGAGCCAACTGGCAGACGAGTTCCACTTTTCCGACCCCAGTCACCTCATGCGTTTTTTCAAAAAAGAAACAGGCAAGACTTTTACCCAATATCTAATGAATTACAAAAGAGGAATATATGAATAGAAATTTCATATTTTGGCAAATGAATTCCATATTTAAGATATTTATTTTTTTGAATAACTATATTTTTCGTCATAAAGGTTCATTCTGCCAGTCCATAGAAATACCAATCGCTTTGTAATTGACATTCTTTTGAAGAATCTTAAAAAATACAAAAACACCCAATTTTGGCTCAGTCTGAAAACTTGGGGGATTGCGTTAAAATTCTTATTTTTGCATCATGAAAACATCCTCTTCCCAAACGATTGATCCTGTTGCTTCTTTAAGCTTGTTCTTGCCTTCAGGAATCCTTGATTATTTTACCCTAGTCAATCATGTTTCTCAGGATACTTGCTTTATTCTTTATTTAGAGGAGAAAGCCACTATTCCTGCTGAGTACTCTGATCTACATCTTCACTCAAAAGGTTTCCTCCCTGAGATTGAAGTTCAGGACTTCCCTATCCGTGGTAAAGCCGTTTATTTACGTATCAAGCGTCGTCGCTGGGAAGATCCATCCACTGGGCAGACATATAGTCGTGACTGGAGTTTGATTACACTGGATATGGCCGGGAGCATGCAAAAGATTGCGAAAACGTGCTTTCCACGTGCCATGCAGGTGATTGATAGGTTTCATGTACAAAAACTTGTATACGAAGCTGTACAAGAGTTGCGTATTACATATAGATGGCAAGTGATAAAAGAGGAGAATAAAGCCATGAAAGCGGCAAAAGAGAAGGGGGAAGTACATAAAGCAGAAGAACTCGAAAACGGAGATACACTCAGGCAATTATTAGCCAGAAGCAGATATTTATTATTTAAATCACCTGATAAATGGACCAAGAGCCAGAAAATCAGGGCAGAATTACTTTTCAAGCAGTTTGAAGATATTAAGCACGTATATTACTACTCATTGGAGTTGGGAAAGATCTTTTCCACAAACTATGACAAGGATGTAGCAAGAGCAAAGCTGGCACTATGGTATAATAAGATTGAAGAATATGGATACGATACATTCACAACAGTGGCAAACTCTATTGAGAACCATTATGAAAGGATTTTGAACTTCTTTGTGAACAGGAGTACAAATGCAGCAGCGGAAGCATTTAATGCTAAAATCAAAGCATTTAGGACATCATTTAGAGGAGTAGTGGATATGAGCTTCTTCCTTTTTAGGCTAGCAAAGGTATATGCATGAAGGGAATTGACAAAACTTAATCCCCCAAGAATTACAACTGAGCCCCAATTTTACATTCTTGGGTGTAAAAAAGGGTGTAAATCTCGCAAATGCTTGATTTACACCCTTTATTGCGGAGAGACAGGGTTTTGAACCTACAACTCTAACCGCTTATATTTCAGCTACTTCGCTTTCAAAATTTCAAATAGGTAACGAAACAGTAACGATTTTCAGATGTTGGGCTTGTCCAACTTTGACCGCTGTTTGTCTGCCTAACTTTCGGGTTCAAAGATACGGCTTTCTTTTGAAACTCGCAAATATCTGATAATAAATATTTTTGGGTTAGTGCAAGGTGCAAGCTATATATATAAATATATACTTGCACCTTGCACTAAAAAAAAGCACTGGGGTACAAATGGTTAAAACAAAATCCGTATCTTCGTAACCGATTAAAAACAAACGTGTATGATAATAACTAACCGTGAAGAAGTAATAGATAAAGCGTTCGGCGTATTTGTCAGGATGAACTACGAGAAAGCAAGCATCATCACGCTTGCCAAAGCCTGCGGGGTGACAAAAACGGGTATCGTTTATTATTTTCCGCACAAGCTGGATTTATTCATGGCTGTGGCGGACAAATACGTGTTGCAAATGCACGAACCGGAAAACAAGTTTGCCGCTCCTGCCGATACGTTGGCGGAGTTCATCGGGCAATACGTGGCGGGGGTAGCCGCTTCCATGAAAAGGATTGTTGAACTGATTGGTGATAATAGCAGCCCGCATGATTGTAGTCCTAACTTCTACTACTTTCACTTTCTGTCACAAGTGCGTATGTACTATCCGGGCATCAGGCAGAAAATTGAGAAAATCTACCGACAAGACTATGACCTATGGGAGAAAGTCATACAGAAAGCAAAAGAAAGCGGGGAAATCAGGAGTGACACGGACGTGAAGAAAACGGCTATCATGTTCCGGCAAATGTTTTTAGGACTGTCATACGAACAAGCATTTCTGAACGGTTTGAACGTGGACGAACTGGCAGAAAATTTTCGCCATATCTATTCGCTGCTTAAAGCCTGATACTCTTTTGTTTTTTTAACCTCGATTATTTTTGAACAGATGTTCAAATAATGGTATTTTTATCTTATCTTTGGAGCGAAGCAAAATTCAGCGACATGGATAAGGTTCAGAAACAAAGAGGAAGCATCGTGCTACACAAGGAAACAAGGGACGGTGCGGACTACATACGGATAGAATATGCGAACAGTCAGGCTGTCGCCCTGCTGCTCGCCCAAGACACGGGCATGGAAATGGCTGGTAACGGCTCTGCATACATAGCGTCAGCCGCTTTTAAACTGCCGGATTTCTATGACCGCTATTCGCCCCACGCCTATATTGATTACAGCCGGGTTTACGTGCGGCATCCAAAACCCAAAAGGGAATACACACTGCCGAAAGGCTACCTCGAACTGCTGGAACAGAAGCGGTACAGCCTTTCCACCATAAAAGCCTATAAAATCTATTTCAGCGACTTCATGGAATACCACAAGGGGCAAGACCTTGACCTGCTGACGGTCGAGGACATAAACAGCTATATGCTCCACATGGTAAAGGAAAAGCACATATCCGCCACCCAGCAGAATATGCGTATCAACGCTATCAAGTTCTATTACGAGAAAGTCCGGAAAGGCAAGCGGCAATATTATGGCGGGATAGCCCGTGCAAAAGAGTACAAGGCATTGCCCGAAGTATTAAGCCGGGAAGAAATGAAAAGCATCTTCGCACAGTTATCCAATCGGAAACACAGGTGCATGATTTCTCTCATTTACTCTGCCGGGCTACGTCGAAGCGAACTTCTGAACCTGACACCCCAAGACATCATCAGCGAACGGATGCTAATCAGGATTGCCGGGAAAGGCAAGAAGTGCAGGTATTCCCTACTGTCGGAAAAGCTGCTCAACGAACTGAGGGATTACTACCGGGAATACAGACCGCAAAAATGGCTTTTTGAGGGCGAACAGGCAGGCGAACAATACTCACCCAGCGCATTGGTTAAGATATTGAAAGAAGCGGCAAGGAAAGCCGGAATAAAGCATCGGGTACACCTGCACATGCTCCGGCACACGTTCGCCACCCACCTGCTGGAACAAGGGACAGACCTAAGAACCATACAGGAACTTATGGGACATACCGATATAAAAACAACGGCAATTTATCTGCACGTTTCGAACGCCTATAAAGCAAAAATCCCCAATCCGCTGGATTGTTTGGATGATGATTAGACAATGATTTAATAGTGAATAGGAACTGCACCATAAGGTGCGTTTATCGAAAAATTAATGGTAATTAAGTATGATAGATTATTTATTTTTCAAATTTTATAGGCTATGGAAATACAGTTCTTATTCCGAAATAGCGGTTTATGCAGCTTTGTTAATTCTCGCTGTATTTCTGA
>NZ_JACOOD010000067.1:0-3194 GCF_014287405.1 Bacteroides sp. NSJ-48
TATACATTTTCCTTTCGTTGTTTCTCTTTGTTTTAGAGGCTTTTTATAGTAAAGGGAAAATATAAATATACCATTAACAACGCAGGATAACGGCAAGCCGTTCCCTGCTGAACCATTATCAGTAATTAAATAGTGTAACATTATGAATATATATGAAATTGGACAAGACTTTGATAATTACAAGTTCTTTGTATTCAAGGAAGATGATGAGTCAAATAAAGGCGTTTGGGATTATAATGGTCAATCACTTATTAATGAGTGGAAAGGGCTTAGTCTGGAACTGTTTAGAGATAAAAGGAAAAAGAAAGACAAACGAAGTGAGGAGTTTGATGCATCTTGTTATTTTTCCGGTTGTCTGATAGTAAATAAAAGAACTTCCTTATTACTCTCTGAAAAGCTGAAAGGGCAAATAGAAGTTTTACCTGTCAATGTGGACGGGAACGCTTCAGGTTATTATTTTATAAATGTATTGAATACAGTCGATGCCTTAAATATAGAGTCCAAGAGCAATGAAGAAATCTTGAAGATGATGAGGGATAATAATGGTATTTTCAATAAAGGAAATATCGGTTCATATATCATATTTCGGGATAGTCTGTTTAATAACAATTATTATTGCACAGATGAATTTGTAGATTTTGTGAAGCAAAATTCAATCACAGGATTAAAATTTACATGTGCAGGTATCGCAAAATAAATCACTGATAACAAGCCAAGTTAGCTGCTAAACGCAGCTCCTTGTCAAACCATTAACATCAAAACAGTGTACCATAATGGAAACAAGAGATAAACTTTTTACAGAAGAACAGTATTTAAAGCAACTGAAATTGTATAATGAAGAAATTCTTTATTATGAACAAAAGCATCTTTCAGGTAAACATATAGGTTACGATTCTTTGTTCAATTATAGGCTTCGTTCTTTATTGGTACAGTATTCTATGGGACAGGATATTGATAATCTGAAAAATAATTATGTGGAAACCCTCAAAACGATGCCGAGATTTTGGACGGATAACGGATTTTATATTGAAATGTTATGGCTTCTGTCAATAGGCATTATGTTGGATTACGAAGACAACCTTATACAAAGTTTGGTTCAACTGATAAAAGACAGGGAAGCAAAAGACTATATTTATGACACCTTGATTAGATACAGATTTCTTGATTGGGAAAGGACAACAAACAAAGTATTATATCCGTCACCCTATCAAGCAGCTATCACTGTTACAGAGTTGGCTGAACAAGACAAGGCAGAAGCGATGAAACGATTAGAAAAATACCTCAAAAAAGAATGGTATCGAGGACATTCTGATTTATCTTGGCATGACGACCATAAATATGGTATCAACCATGACGGTTATTGGTGTTTTGAAAGCGGTGCATTGGTCAAGGTCTTGGGGCTGAATGATAGCAGCCTGAAAGGGTTGCCCTACTATCCATACGACATGGTACATTGGAATGACAACATTAAATAAAGAAAAGGTATGAGTTACTCTGTTTGTGCATATTTGATAGAAGCCGATAAGGTAAGGTCTGTTTACGGGGCTTGTGATAATCAGCTTATAAACCAATTAAAGGTTGCGTTGAAGCAGGAACTTGACTGTTTGAACGATTCTTTCAGCAATAGCCTAAACACGGATAAAGATGCTTATGCGGTATTAGCAGACATTGTGAACGGAAAAATCCGTTATCCCGAAATTGCTTTCATGTACGGGTATGTATATGAAAAGATTTGCAACCATTATGGAACGCAAATCTACTGTGCGGAAAACCTTTGGCAACTGGATAGTCAAAGTACATTCATCCCTATTTATAATCCGCAAATCGAAATGTTCGCGCATTTCAAAACGAAAAGTTCATTTCACAAAACGAAACGTATAATTTAAAGCACTCTTTATTCCGTTTCAACAAGGCATTTATAGGCTAAAAATAACAGAAAATTCACTTGCAAATATCAGCAAAAATTGCTATCTTTACATAGTTAAATTGAGGTCGTTTACTCTCAAATCAGTTCAGTTCTGTATTCCCCTACCCTATCAATATTCTAAAAAATTTCGACCGGCTTCGCCGGTATTTGAATACCTTTTAAACGGAATTCGGAAACCATCCGAATCCCGTTCTTTCGTTTTAGTCGCTTCGCTCCACGCTTTGGCGCTTTGCGCTTACGCCACCTCGCGTATCGCCTTATACGCTGCCACGCTTTGCGCCCGGACGAGTTTACCGCGGAAGGCCAGACGCGAGCCGACATTCGCATACGTGACCGAAGCATCGTAATCCGCATTCGCATTCGACACACCGCCATACGCGTTCGCATAGTTGCACCCGCGATAGACCACACGGACTGTAGCGGTGCTTATCCAGTACATGTCGGTATAGTAAGTAGAAGATGATCCGTTCAGATTACCTACCGGAATCATGTCCATATACTTGCCGTGCGCCACGCCTGTAATCCACTGACCGCTGTCCTTCTTGCCCTGTACCATACGGATACTGCCGTCAGGCATCCAGATGCGCCATTTGCCCACGTTACCGCTGTCGTTCGGCAGATCCACGCCGTCCATCATGTCATACTTGTTGCCGTAGATGTCCTCATAGCCCAGGCAGCAGATATTGTTCACCTGCACCACAGTCGCCTGTCCGTATTCGTCCCGACTCTTATACCAGGCATACTGGTGCACCAGGCCGTCAATCAGCGAATTCGTGATTTTGTTGTTAATGACATACGCTTCATCGTAGCCGATGGTGTCTGTCATCCCGTGTTCGGCCGTTCCGCCTGTTGTGCGGTTATTGTTATGCTGACCGGCACCGCATTGTTCCTGCATATCCCTGCGCCCGTACTTTGCATAGCTCAGGTTCGCGATGCGGCTGTGCATCAGCGCATCTATCTGCTGCATACCCCGCTGCTGGCTGTAGTAGTGGAAGTCCGTCCAGGTCATACTTGCCGTGGTCGAAGCTCCGGTGATGCAGGCACGCAGTTTACTGCCCACCACCGAACTGCCCACAACGGCACACAGATGCTCCTCATTGGCCACCCAATCCGGTTCCATGTCCTCTATCTTGTCGCTGTGGCTCAGTACCACGCAGTCAAACTCTGCCGTGTTCAGAATGGAGAAATGCAGGGCTGTAGCACGTTCCGGAACGTCTGCTATCAGATACATGCCGGCTTCAAATTTCAAGCCGATGGTCGGCACCAC
>NZ_JACOOD010000068.1:0-13222 GCF_014287405.1 Bacteroides sp. NSJ-48
CGCACGTTGCCCGGCCATGCGTGTGTCAGCAACGCTTTACGTGCTTCGGAACTGAACCCGCTCACGCTACACTCCAGCTCTCTGTTTGCCATATCACGGAAGAACTCTGCCAGCGGCATAATGTCTTCTTGACAGTCACGCAACGGAGGAACGGTTATCCCGAAGTCGTGCAGGCGGTACAGAAGATCCTGCCGAAAACGCTTTTCATTCACCGATACCTCCAAATCTTCATTGGTAGCAGCGATGATGCGGACATTGAAATTCCGGTCTGCCTTGTCTCCGACCGGGCGATACCGCCTCTCCTGTATGGCACGGAGCAACATCCGCTGCATTTCCATCGGCAGGTTGGCCACTTCATCAAGAAACAATGTACCGCCATTGGCTTCTTGAAAATACCCAACATGGGTAGAATCTGCTCCTGTGAATGCACCTTTGATGTGTCCGAAGAATGCGGACAGTGCCAATGTCGGGGACAACGAACCACAGTCCACCGCCACGAAAGGCTTATCCGCACGTTTGCTCTGTGCGTGGATGTGTTGGGCAATATGTTCTTTGCCCGTACCGTTCTCACCTAATATCAATACACTCATACGGGTGGGTGCAACCAACCGGACACGCCGCTTGATTCCTTGATATGCCGTACCTTGCCGGACAAATATCGGGACTTGTTTGTTCCTTTTCTGTTCCTGTGCTTTGTGTATGGAGCGGATGAGAGGAACAAGCCTGTCCTCTACCAATTGCTTGGGAATATAGTCGGCGGAGCCGAGTTTCATACTTTCCACTGCCGTATGCACCTCGGCGTAATCGGTCATGATGATGAACGGCTGCGGCTTCCCTTCCTTGCGCATCCAACGCAACAGGTCGACACCCTCACCATCAGGTAGACGCAAGTCGGCAAGCACAGTATTATCTTCCTCTGCCTTTGCCAGCAATTTCTTGGCGGTAGAAAGCCGATACGCCTGCATGGTGTCGAAGCCGCCTTTCTTCAAGAAGTTGCAGACATAATCGTTATAAACGGGATTGTCCTCTACTACAATTACCTTCATAATCCGTCTTCCTTTCGTTTTTTAGCCTGTTCCACAATCTTGTCACCCATTGCCAATACTGCATTCACGGTGTGTTGAATCTCGTTATCGGAACATTCCGTGTCTGAATGCAGAAGTCTGTGCAGTTCCCATAGTGGTTTGTCCGCACGGATTACTGCCCACGAACTGCGTAAACGGTGTACCTGCATATCCAATTCTTTGCGGTCACACCGCTCTCCGGCATCGCTAATGGCTTGCATGTCCTTTTCCGTTTCGGTTTTCAGTTTGTCAAGCATAGTCACCTTGTCACCATACGCCAATAAAGAAGAAAGGTCAGGTTGTTTCTCTTTGTTATTTTTGACAGAAGATACTGAAAGGCATTTGCCCGACACCGCCAGCAGTTCCGACAGGCCGAACGGCTTGAACAGGCAGGCGGAAAAGCCATGAGCCAGCAGTTCTTCTTCGGTGCAGCTTCCCGAAGCAGTGGCGACAATCACAGGGATGGTCTTCGAGTTGCCGACGTGGGACGAGCGCAGCAGTTCCAATACCTCAAAGCCATTTATTTCCGGCATCTTCAAGTCTGTAATCAGCAGGTCGTAGTCCTTTGTCCGCATGGCTTCCATGAGGTCGCTTGTATTAGTGCACACATCACAACGGATACCGTAATGGGCATACATATCCATTGCCATCGAAAGAAGAATGTCGTTGTCATCCAACATAATGACCGAATAGGCACGTTCAGAATAAGGATATTGTTCTTGCACTTCTTTCTTTTCGATGACAGCAATATCAGCGGTTTGCATGGGTATTTCTATCGTGAAACGACTGCCCCGACCTTTCTTGCTTTCCAATCGGACAGTACCGCCTAACATATCCACGATGCGTTTCACGATGGATAATCCTAATCCGAAACCGTCCTGCGTGGCGGCGTTGGAGAGCCGTTCAAATGCTCCGAACACCCGTTGCTGTTCTTCTTCGCTCATACCGCTGCCTGTATCTTCCACCACAATGGAAAGGTTATTGCCGTTGTAGTCCATGCGGAGCGATACGCTTCCGGCTTGCGTGAACTTGATGGCATTGGATAACAGGTTTGCGGAAACCTGCATAATGCGCTCCTTGTCGCCCATGAGGATAACATCGGTATTGCATTCCACCGTCAAACACAAGTCCTTTGTCTCTGCCAATGGAGCAAATTCCGCCGATAAAGCGTCTGCCATGCCCTGCAAACGGAACGGGGAAGTATTCGCACTCTCCTTTCCACTATCCAACCGAAAGAAGTCAAGCAGCGTGTTCAACATGGCAATCATTCGTTGCGATGCCTGCCGGATATTGCCCGAATAGCGTTCCGTCTGCGTTGCATTTTCTCCGTTGGCTATCAGTTCCGCATAGCCGTGTATGGCGGTCAGCGGTGTACGCAGTTCATGAGTAATGGTGTGCATGGCTCTCTTGCGTGAGGAAATCAGTTCCCTGTTTCTCATATCCGATTCATGGAGTTGCCTTATCAGATTAACGGTCTTTGCCTTATACCGCTTTATGCGGCGTATGTCCCTGTGGATGATGATGTATGACACAACCAAAAGAAGAAAAAGAAATCCTGTCAGCCCTCCGATTTGAAAGAACGAGCGTTCACGCATGGCGGTTATCTCTGCCTCACGCTTTTGCAGGTCACGTTCTACTTTCCTGTCCATCTGCCCGATAAGCGATTGCAGTTGTCGATTCAATTCGCTGTTGCGCATGGCGAGGCTGTCGGCATGTTCCGACAAGCGGCGGCTTTGCGCCTGTTGTTGTGTAATCTCCTTGCGGTTCAGTGCATGGAGCATGGAGGTTGTGGCGGTCGGTTTCGACTTTTCTTTCTTGCCGAACAAGCCTAAGAAACCTTTGCGCTTCGTTTTCTTAGGCTGTTCCTGTGTGCTTTTTGCCGCAATGAAGGGTACACGCTTAGCAATTTCCCGATTCAAATTTTCCTGTTTATTCAATACTTCCACAATGCTACAAAGCAAATTTTCCTTGCTTTCTAACAAATGACGCACACTGTCTATCCGCTCTGCCGGATAAACGGTTTTGAAACGGCACAGCAGACTATCCACCGCCATGCGCCGGATATGGTAATGCTCCAAATCCTCGTCTTCCCACTCCAACACACTTTCGCCCAAAAGGGAAAGCCCCGTCATTTCCCCATAAACAAGATGCACTTCCTGACGAAAAGCATTTATACGTCGGTTCTCCGTTTCCAATGCTTCAATCTCTTTCCATTCATAAAACCACAGGTACATGATGCCGACTGCCAGCAGGCACATCAATAAATAACCTGCGGCAATCAGCGTGCGGAGAAATTTTGTTCCTATGGTACTTCTCATTTGATTATTCCTTTTTAATCATGCAGCCCGTAGTCCATCTAAAACCACAGGCTGCATACATTATAGCAATCTTTGTCAGCAATGACATTATCCCAAAGGATTGTCACCATCTTCGCCATTACCGGAACCGTCTGTGCTTCCGCCACCCTGCGCCGGGTCATCGTCCTTCGCATCGGCAGAAAGTTCAATCCATTCCAAATCATCGCTGTCCACAAGGGCACGGGTGTAGGTCTTGTTCGACAGCCGCTCCCGTTCGGGTGTGAACTGCACGCGCACCGCCTGCACCTGCTTGTCGAAGTCCGCCAAATCCTTCACGCCCTTCGTGTCGAGCGTGTAGCGGAAATAGCCCAGCCCCTTGATGTGGACGCTCTTGCCCTGCGCCATGCGCGTGTGCATCACGCCTGCGATGTCGCCCAACACGGCTTGCACGTCACTGTTACTTACTGTGAAGATTTTCGTCAAATCCTTTGCTATGGTCTCCGTTTCCACGGGCTTGCCCTGCACTACGGCTTGGGGATAGTAAACGCCCTGTTGCTTCTGAAACGCTTTTTCCCCAAAAGGCATAGTCTTACGTTTTTAATTGGTTGATGAATAATGTTTATTGTCTCACTCGGATGCCTTTGCAAGCATCCGTTTTGCTGTTGCCTGAACTAACCTCCACTCTTGATTTTCCGAAGTGCCACTTCGACCACCACAAAGTGGCACCTTGTGCGCCTCGAAGTGCCACTTTGTCTTTCACCAGCTTCCACCTCCCAACGCATGATACAGATTTATCATCCCCTGTATTTTGTCGAAATGATCGTTTGCTTCCGTCAGTTCAGCGGAGAGCAGGGATTGCTGAGCGGTAAGCACTTCCAAATAGGTGGTGCTACTGCTGTGTTCCATCAGCTGGCGGGTACTTTCCACGGTGCGGCGCAGAGCGGCTATCTGCTTGCCATCAAGTTGCAAACGGCGGTCGGCTGTCTGCCATTGTGCAAGAGCATCGTTCACCTCGCTACCCGCTTTCAGCAGACTTTGCTGGAAAGAGAGTAACGCTTCCTGTTGCTGTGCCTTGGCGATGCGCAGGTTGGCGATGTTACGCCCACGGTTGAAGAGGGGGTGTGTCAATGAGCCGACTGCACTCAGTAGCCAGCGTCCGGGATTGATAATGGCGGCACCGGTACTGTTTGTCCAACCTGCAGACCCGCCCAGCGTAATGCTGGGATAAAAGGCGGAGCGGGCGGCACCGGTGGCATAGAACGCCTGTGCCAGCGATGCTTCTGCCTGACGGATGTCGGGACGGCGGGCAAGCAACTGCAGGGGTACACCTACGGAGAGTGTATCGGGAAATTGCTGTTCTGTCAACGTACCGCGTTCGATATGGGAAGGCACATCGCCTAAGAGCAAGGAGATGGCATTTTCCTGTTTCTTGACTTGCTGTTCCAGAGTAAGCACATTCGTTTCCACGGTAAGCAGGTTGGCACGTGCCTGCTGCACGGCAGCTTCGGTGGTGTTGCCGAACTGCTTTTGCAGTTCCAACGTGCGCAACGACTCGCTCCAACTCTCGGCGGTGCAGCGGTTGATGTCGAGTTGTACATCCAACATCAGCAAGTTGTAATAACTGTTGGCAATTGTGGCGATGAGTTGTGTCTGCACTGCCTGCCGGTAAGCGCGGCTCTGCTCTAAGGCGGCACGGGCACCACGTTTGGCATTGGTCAGCTTGCCGAACAAGTCCAGCTCCCACTCGGCGGAAGCAGCAAGGGTGTAGGTCTTGGTCGTCTTGCTACCATCGAAGCTACTCAACGTACCTTGCGGGGCAAGCGACACTGAGGGCAGGTAGGCAAGGCGCGAAGACATCAGCGTGGCTTCTGCCTCCACCACTTTCAGACGTGCGACGTTAAGGTCGTTGTTATTCTCCAGTCCTCGCCGGATGAGGGATTGCAAGCGTGTGTCGGTGAACAGTTCGCTCCAATGCAAGGAGGCGATGGAGGCTGTGTCTTCCGCTTGTATGTCGGTGCCATACAGCCCATCGGTTTTCACTTCCTCCGGACGGGAGTAAGGTTTATAGACTCCGCACGAGGCAAGCAGCAGTGCGGTAACTGTTGTCAGTAATATATTTCTCATGATTCCTTTTCCTTTTTATGTTTCTTCAAATCTTCCATTTCACCTTGTATCGACCATTCGCCGGAGGAAACAGCCTGCATGGGACGTACCTTCTCTTGCAACCACTGGAAAGCAATGAACAGTGCCGGAACCACAAATAGCAAGGCAAGTGTACCGACCAGCATACCACCCACCGCACCGGAACCCAACGTGCGGTTACCGTTGGCTCCTACTCCCGTTGATACCATCAGCGGTAGCAGTCCGAACACCATTGTAAGGGCTGTCATTAGGATGGGGCGCAATCGCACCTTGGCGGCTCCAACGGCAGCTTGTATCAGCGACATGCCCGCCTGTCGGCGTTTGACGGCATATTCCGTTATCAGGATGGCGGTCTTTGCCAGCAATCCGATGAGCATAATCAAACCGGTCTGCATATAGATGTTATTCTCCAATCCCATCAGCTTGGCAAACAGGAAACTGCCCAGCAAGCCGAAAGGAAGGGCGAGCACCACGGCAAACGGGATGAGGAAACTTTCATAAAGTGCGCTCAGGATGAGATAGACCAGCACAAAGCAAATGGCGAAGATAATCACCGTGTTGCTGCTCGACTGACTTTCCTCGCGGGTGATGCCGCCAAACTCGTAGGTATAGCCTTTGGGCAATGCCGTGGACGCCGCTTCGCCGATGGCACGGATGGCGTCGCCGGAAGAATAGCCGTCGGCAGCCGAACCGTTGACCGCAATGGAGCCATAGAGGTTGAAGCGGTTGAGCGACTGTGGCCCGTAGGTCTTGGTAAGCCGGGCAAACTGGCTGATGGGAGCCATTTCACCGTTGCCGGTACGCACATAGAGGTGGTTCAGCGATTCCGGTGTGACCCGTGTGTCCGGCTCCGCCTGTATCATGACACGGTAGAGCTTGGAGAAACGGTTAAAATTGGAGACATACTGCCCGCCATAGTAACCGGACACCGTGGAAAGCACCTCTGCCGGAGAAAGCCCCGAACGTTCGCAACGGGCGGCATCAATGTCCAGCGTATATTGCGGATAGTCTGCTGAAAAAGCGGTATAGGCAGTCCCGATTTCCGGGCATTGGCTCAGGGAGGCAATGAATCCCTTGGTGGCATCGTCCAACTCACTGACAGGTTTGCCCGTCTTGTCCTGCACGTGCAGTTCAAAACCGTTCACCATGCCGTAGCCGTTAATCATGGGCGGGGCGGCGGCAAATAACTGCGCATCCGGTATTTTCTGTGAAAGGGTGTTGATGCGTCCGATGATAGAGTTTACATCATCTTCCTTGCCGTCACGTTCCGACCAGTCGCGCAGGGAGATGATAATCAGTCCCGCACTGGCTCCCGAACCGCTGAGCGAATATCCGCTGACGGTGGCATAATGCTTCACCTGCGGCATTTGTTGGATTTCCTTTTCCAACTGCGCCAATACTTGGGTGGTGCGGAAGAGCGAAGTGCCCGGCTTGGTATTGACGCTCACCATGACCGTACCCGTATCTTCATCGGGCACAAGTCCGGTCTTGGTAGTGCGCATCAGCACCACCACCAGCGCCACCGTAGCCACCAGCAGTCCCCATGTCACCACCCGATGGCGGCAGAAGTAGATGACACCCCGAACGTACCGCTTCACCAAGACCTCGAAAGCCGCATTGAACGCCTTGCGGAAGCGTGCCGAAAAACCGCTTTTCTCTTTGCCGTCCGCATCTATATAAGGTTCAAGCAGTAAGGCACACAGAGTCGGTGAAAGTGTCAAGGCATTGACTGCCGACAGTCCGACCGCCACCGCCATCGTGATGCCGAACTGCGTATAGAATACGCCGGACGTGCCGCCCATCATGGAAACCGGGATGAATACCGCCATGAACACCAGCGTAGAGGTAACGATGGCAGCCGTAATGCCCGACATGGCTTCGTTCGTCGCCATATACGATGAGTAGTAACCGGCATCGAACTTCGCCTGTACTGCCTCGACTACCACAATGGCATTGTCCACCACCGTACCGATGGCAAGCACCAGTGCGAACAGCGTCAGCAAGTTGATGGAAAAGCCCGCCACCGCCATGAAAGCGAACGTGCCGACCAAAGAGACGATAATGGATATGGTGGGAATCAGTGTCGAACGGATGTCCTGCAAAAACACATAAACCACCAGTACAACGAGAATGATAGCCTCTATCAGCGTCCAAAGCACATTCTCGATGGAGGCAAAGAGAAAGTCGTTCACGCTCAACAAGCTGGCAAACTTCAATCCTTCAGGCAAGTCTTCGGATATTTCATCTATCAGCGCATCAATCTCCTGTACCACCTCCGTAGCATTGGAACCGGCACTCTGGTAAGCCTCGGTGATACATCCCGCATGACCGTCCGTCATGGCACGATAGGTATAGGCTTCATCACCCAACTCGATGCGGGCAATATCTTTCAGACGCAAGATTTCTCCGTTGGAAAGCGAACGGATAACAATATCACCAAACTCTTCGGGCGTGGAGAAGCGTCCCCTATATTTGATGGTATATTCGTAGGCATTCTCGTGGTTCTCGCCGAAAGCACCCGTAGCCGATTCCAAATTCTGCTTTTCGAGGGCATTGGTCACGTCTGACGGTATCAGTTTGTACTGCGCCATCACGTCCGGTTTCAGCCAAATGCGCATGGAATAGTTGGATGCCAATACATTGAACTCACCCACACCGGCAATACGCTTGACGCGCGGCTCCACATTTATCTTCATGTAGTTGTTGATAAACTGCATATCGTATGAATCGTCCGGGCTGTAGAGGGCGACCACCTTCAATAGCGACTTCTGTTGTTTCTGCGTCTGCACCCCGATTTTGGTTACTTCGGCAGGAAGCAATCCCTGTGCCTTCGATACGCGGTTTTGCACATTGACTGCCGCCATGTCGGCATCAGTTCCCTGACGGAAATAGACATTCACTGTAACATCTCCCGTATTGGAGGCTTCCGAATGGATGTAGCTCATGTTCTCCACACCGTTGATGGCTTCCTCCAACGGGACAATGACCGACTTCTGCACCGTTTCGGCATTGGCACCGGGATAAGAAGTCGTTACTTGCACCGTGGGCGGCGCAATGTCTGGATATTGCTCCACAGGCAGCCCCGTCAGGGATATGATGCCCAACAAAACAATAATTACGGAAATAACGATGGAAAAGACCGGGCGGTCTATAAAGAATCGTAAATTCATAACTTCTTCCTCCTCTTATTACGGTTTTAAGGTTACGGCATCGCCGTTATTGAGCAAGCCTACGCCTGTAGTCACAATCACATCGCCAACATCCAATCCGGAAGTGACGGTATAGCGGATGCCGTCATGCACCGGATTGACTTCAATACGGGTAGCCACCGCCTTGCCATTCACTACCCGATAGACAAACAGCTTGTCCTGCAATTCGTAGGTGGCTTCTTGCGGAATGGGAATAGCATCCTGCAAGGTCTGCGGGATAAGTATATTTCCCGTGCTTCCGCTCAGCAGCACCCGTTCGGCGTTGGGGAATACGGCACGCAAGGAGCCACTTCCGGTCTGTCGGTCAAGTACGCCGCTGATGCTCTCAATACGCCCTTCCTTTTCATAGATAGTTCCATCACCCAGTTGCAGACGGACGGCAGGCATCTCTTCCAAGGTTCGGTTGATGGAGCCGTAACAGCGTATCAATGACTGCAATCGCTGCCCCGACATGGAGAAATAGACATACATCTCCGAATTATCCGATACGGAAGTAAGCGGTTGTGCCGAACCGGAACTGACCAATGTGCCCACGCGGTAAGGGATGGTGCCTATTACTCCGTTTGCGGGACTCTTTACTTCTGTATAAGAAAGGTCGTTGTGGGCATTCACCTCCTGCGCTTTGGCTTGTTCCAACGCGGCTTCGGCCACGAGAAGCGCATTGCGGGCTGTGGAGAGGTCATATTCCGAAATGACCTTTTCACGATGAAGTGCCTGCTTGCTTTCGTAGGTCAGCCGGGCGGTCTGTACCTGTGCTTCGGCAGAATGGACATTGGCAATAGCTGTCCGCAGGGCTGCTTGGTAAGGAACTTGGTCTATAATAAACAACCGTTCACCCCGACGTACCTCTTGCCCTTCTTTCACGCATACCTGTTGTATCGTCCCGGACACCTGCGGATAGATTTCAATGTCCTGCCTTCCCTGTACGGATGCGGAATAAGATTCGGTCAGCGTCACTTCTCCTTTTCCTACGGTCATGACCGAATAATTGACTTCTTCCTGCTCCGGTTCCGTTTGGTGACAGGCAGTAAATGATGTTGAACAGAGTATCAACGTACTCAAGAAATACTTTTTCATAAGTTCGATATGTTTTTGTTGTTTCTGTTTAGCAGATAATAAACTAAAATAAGGATTTGTGTCATTATTTCCGATAGGGGAACTGACAGCCAAAGTCCCGGAACGCCGATGACACGCGGTAACACAAGAAAAGCCGGAACTACGAAAACAAGACCTCGCAATAGCATGAGCAAGATGGCGGTCTTGAAACATCCAAGGCTTTGATAGTACCCCACACATACCAAATTGAGAGCGAAGAACAGAAATGCGACAGAGAAATAGGGAAGTCCCTCTTGTGCGATATTAGCGGCGGCATTTGATAGACGTTCAAACGCACCGAACGCTTGTTTCTGTTCCTCTTCTGTCATGCCTGTACCTGTATCTTCAACGACCAGTGTCAGAACTCCATTATCATATTCAGTAATCAAAGAAACACCGCCTTCTTCTGTGAACTTGACAGCGTTTGACAGCAGGTTATTCCCGATTTGTATTATTCGCTCTTTGTCGGTCAATACAATGGCATCGTGTCCAGTCTTCACGGACAAGGACAGCCCTTTGTTCACGGCAACAGGCATGAACTCCGTTTCAAGTGTGTGCGTGATTGCTGAAATCCGGCAGGGTGACAGACGGGGCTGTTCCTTGCCGTTGTCCAGGCGGAAGAAGTCAAGCAAAGTGTTAAGCATATCCCGCATACGGTCGGAGGATTGCAGTATGTTTTGGATATACTGCCCGGACTTATCCTCACACTGTTCTTTCCGTATCAGTCCGGCATAGCCTGTTATTGCTGTCAGCGGTGTGCGCAGTTCATGGGTGATAGTATGTACCGCCTTCTTCCTTGACGTTATCAGTGCCTCGTTCCGTTGTACGGATTGTTCCAGTTGCCTTATCAAATCAGTTGTCTTGTGCTTGTATTGTTTAATGCTTTTTGCATCACGATGTATGATGATGTAGGAAATTAACAACAATAGAAGAACGAATCCCATTAAACCGCCTACTTGCATAAATGACTTTTCACGCATGGCAACTATTTCGTTTTCCCGGCTTTGCAGTTCGGTTTGTACCTTTTCTTCTATTTGGCAAATCAATTCTTGCAGTTGTCTGTTAAGTTCTGCATTACGAGCTGCAAGGCTGTCGGCTTGTTCCGACAATTGGCGATCCTGCACTTTCTGTTCGCTGATTACGTTTCTATTGACCGAATGAAGGATAGTGGTTGATACTGCTGGAGTTACTTCCTTTTTTTTGCCGAATATGCCTAAGAAACCTTTTCGTTTTGGCTTTTTGGACTGTTCCTGCACACTTTTCTGTACAATAACCGGAATTTGATTGGCTATCTTCTTGTTAATAGATTGTTGTTCATCCATTAACCGGACTATCTGGAACATCTGTCGTTCCTTATCCTCTAAAAGACTGCGCACACTATCGATGCGCTCTGCTGGATAGGTGGCCTTGAAACGGCAGAGCATACTGTCCATTGCCATACGCCGTGCATGGTAATGCTCGATATCTTTATCGTTCCATTCCAGTATTGTTTCACCCAATAGAGAAAATTTTATCATTTGAATATTGATATTGTTTATTTCTTTTCGGAGCTCGTCTATTTTTTTATTGCCAAGTTCTAATGCTTCTATCTCCTGCCATTCATAGAGGCTATTATATGCCATACATCCGATAAGAATGGAGATAAGTATATATCCCAACCGTATTGCCTTATAGAAATTTCCTGACCGCTCCATTATTTTAATGACATTGATTTTTGGAACATGAATAAAAGTTTATCTTTTTCGTTCATGCGGATATTATCAGAATAACCGTCTTTTGTTATTTGATACCCACATGGCTTAACCATAAAAATGCCTAAGCCCTTAGTGTACGAACTTACTTCTGAGGCATAGTCTTTACTTGTATTTAATGGAACTTTCCCTTTAATATGACACCACTCATTATTACAACTGATGTCTTCAATCTCAGACATCAGTTTTTGCAAATCTGTAATAGCTTTGGAACTCGCTACTTGGGGTATCTGCAACTCAAAACAGAGCATCGGTTCGAGAATGTCCACACCTGACTGTTGCAAAGCCAGCCTGAAGACATAAGGGGTCAGCTGTCTGAAATCAGCAGGTGTACTTACCGGGCTATAATACTCGGCTTGAGTAAAAGTTACTTTCAGATCTGTCACTTCCCATCCATGTAAACCAGATTGGCAAGACATACGAATCCCTTCAAAAACGGCATTTTGAAAAGAATGGTTCAGATAACCATAGGAGATGTCACTTTCGATTTGCAACCCTGCCCCTAACGGTAAGGGTTCAAGAGTCAGCCCTATTGTGGCCCAGTAAGGGTTGGGTGGTACTTCGATCTGAATAATCTTATTGACCTTTTTTATAGGTCGTTCTTTGTAGATAGTCTTGATCTCATCAAAATGGACCTTTACGGAAAATCGTTCTTCCAGCAATGTCTGTATGATTTCCTTTTGGGTCAAACCATATAACGAGATTTCCAATTCATCACTATATGAGTTTATGGAAAAGGACAAAGACGGGTCTTCAATCCACAATGTATTCAGAGCGGATATCACCTTGCTTCTCTCTTCGGGCTTATTTGGCCGGACGGAGGATTTGAGAGCGGGATGCTGATGAGATAATCCTTGAATCAAACAAGGTTTAGCACCTAAATAATCTCCGATTCGAAAATCTTCTATATCTTCTACAATCGCGATATCATTGGCACCCACTTCATCAACATTTATCTCTCTGCCCTGATAAATAGTCTTTAGATTTTTAATCTTGATGAATTTTTCCGAATCGTTGATTCTTACAACGTCTCGAAGTCTCAGACTTCCGTCAATTATTTTAAGAAAACTTCTTTTATGCCCTTTGGGGTCATGCTCTATCTTATAGAGATAAGCTGAAAGTCTGTTTGAGACTGATGCCGGAGGAAGTATAAAAGAAGAAATGGCGTCCAACAACTCATTGATACCGATATTGAACATTGCTGATCCATGTAGCACCGGATAGACTTTGGCTTTTGCCACAAGAGCGATTATCGTATTCCAATAATCAGCCGGTGAAATTTCGCTATCCGCCAAATATCGTTCTAATATATCGTCGTCATGGTTGCATACAAATTCTTTGTATTCTTCCTTTATATATGTTTGGGAGCAAACCGGATAAACCGATCCATCGACAACAGTTTGCATAAACAGGACATCTTGCGACAGATTTGTTTTTATATCCATATACAAACGCTCCAAATTCACACCGGCACGGTCAATCTTATTGATAAATATAATTGTCGGGATTTGCAGCTTTTGTAAAGTACTGAACAGCAACTTTGTCTGCGCTTGTATGCCTTCCTTTGCGGATAAGATGAGGACTGCTCCATCAAGCATTTTGAATGTCCGCTCCACTTCCGCAATAAAATCCATGTGTCCCGGAGTGTCAATGATATTGCATTT
>NZ_JACOOD010000069.1:0-12384 GCF_014287405.1 Bacteroides sp. NSJ-48
AATATCTGCGCAGGCAACACGAGGCTGGCTAGCATGTTCAAATAATCGTTTTTCATAATGCGAAGTAAGCAATACTTCACGAGTATAAAAAATAATCCCCGCTAAAAATCTACTGAGCCCAGATATGCCTAAACTTTGGTATTTCTTTTTTCCGTCTTTACAGATGCGGAGCATTAATGGGGTATTCACCATTTGCTAAGGTTTTCCACTTATAGCATACTACATTAATCGTTGCGTTCATAAGATTTTGGTTGAACTCTTGGTTGAACTCACTCGGTTAAACCATAGCCAAACCGCCATTGCCTAAAAACAAAAATCAGATAGAAATCTTGCGATAACTATCTGATTTTCAGAAGAGCGGAAGACGGGGCTCAAACCCGCGACCCTCAGCTTGGAAGGCTAATGCTCTATCAACTGAGCTACTTCCGCAATTTTAGTGGGCAAAGATGGATTCGAACCACCGAAGGCGTAAGCCAGCAGATTTACAGTCTGCCCCATTTGGCCACTCTGGTATTTGCCCTTTTGCTGTTGAGAACTACTTTAAATCTCTCTTTAAGTAGCTTTGTTTCTCAATTGCGATGCAAAGGTACAACTATTTTTGTAAACTCCAAGCAAAATCTATCATTTTTATTGCAGTAATTGCACATTCATCACCTTTATTACCCAGCTTGCCGCCTGCGCGATCCTCCGCTTGCTCCATTGTATTGGTGGTAATTAATCCGTAAATTACTGGAACATCGCCACTTGCATTTAATTGAGTGATGCCTTGCGTAGCACCCATGCAAACGTAATCAAAATGCGGCGTATCTCCACGAACTACGCAACCAATTGCAATTACAGCATCAACTTCACTGTATTCTATAAGTTGGTTGGCACCGAAAGTTAGTTCAAAACTTCCGGGAACGGTTTTTACCATGATATTTTCGTCTTTAGCTCCGTGTTTTTTTAAGGTATCGACTGCTCCTTTTAAAAGAGCGCCGGTGATATTGTAATTCCATTCGGATACTACAATACCGAATTTCATATTCTCTGCATTAGGCACTGAATTGAAATCATAATCCGAAAGGTTGTGATAAGCTGTAGCCATAATAAATTAAAGATTAAAAATTAAATAAATTGGAACGTATAAATGAAGAACACGGATTACACGGCACTCACAGTTTTGACTTCCGTGTATATCCGTGTAATCCGTGCTCGAGATATCTTATAAATAAGGTGTGAATTACTTCTTTAAGAGCTTAGCTTGTTCGATGTATTTATCAATGTCCATAGCTTGATATGAACGGAAGTATTTATCCTTAATAGAAGTATATGCTTTGATGGCATCGTCATACTTACCCTGCTTAACCAGAATTTCTCCGGCTTGCTTCAGATAGATAGGGCTAAGTGTATTATTATCTGCTTCATCAGCTGCTTTCAGCAACATGGAAGATGCCTTATCGAGTTGACCGAGTTGAGCGTAGCAATTACCCATAGCGCCTTTCATTGCAGGAGCTACCATTTGGTCATCTCCGTCAAAGCTCTCCAATGCTTTTACAGCTTCATCAAATTTGCCAAGATGTGCATAGCAAAGACCAGCATATGCCTTAGCAAGGTTAGCTGCATCTGTACCGCTGTATTGGTCGGCTATCTTGATGAAACCTACGTAACCGATGCTGTCACCGTTCAGGGCTTCTGCAAAAGCATCGGCTTCAAAATATTCTTGTCCTTTAAAAAGGGCTGCCTGTGCTTTTTCCTCACGAGGTGCTGCATAGAGGTTCTTGTACATTACTATACCTGCTATAATGATGATTATAGCTAAAATAGCACCAATAATTGTCTTTTTGTTTTTGATGAGAAATGCCTCTGATTGTGTAAGTGCGTCTTCCACATTTAAGGCTTCGTTCGTCTTTTTTTGTTCTGCCATTTCTTATATATTCTTTTTGTTATTATTCATTAATAGCTAATTCGACCCGCAAAAGTAAGTTTTTTATAGCTATCAACGAAATTTAGCGGCATCTTTTTTTATTTTGTATTCCAAAACCATAGATTTATTTTGTTTTCCGTTGTCTTTCAGGATACAATGAAGATAAGCCGTACTTCGGCAGAATAAAATAAATGCATTCGTTTTATTCTGCTCCCAGTTTGTATTATCTTTGCTGGGAAAAGTAACGATAAACTGTCATATGATACTGAAACGCATATCCATACTTAATTATAAAAATCTGGAGCAGGTAGAACTTGCTTTTTCTCCGAAACTAAATACTTTCTTCGGACAGAACGGAATGGGAAAGACAAACTTGCTGGATGCTGTTTATTTTCTCTCTTTCTGCAAAAGTGCGGGGAATCCTATTGATTCGCAGAATATGAGGCATGATTCGGATTTTTTCGTTATACAGGGATTTTACGAAGCTGCGGATGGTACGCCGGAAGAAATTTATTGTGGCATGAAGCGTCGTCAGAAGAAGCAATTCAAGCGGAATAAAAAGGAGTATACACGTTTGTCCGATCATATCGGTTTCTTGCCGCTGGTGATGGTATCTCCTGCCGATTCAGCCTTGATAAGCGGAGGTAGTGATGAGCGTCGCCGCTTTATGGATGTAGTGATTTCACAGTATGACAAAGAATATTTGGATGCATTGATTCGCTACAATAAAGCATTGGCACAACGGAATACATTGCTTAAGAGTGAGATGCCGGTGGAGGAAGAACTTTTTTTGGTATGGGAGGAGATGATGGCTCAGGCAGGTGAAGTGGTATTCCATAAGAGGGAAGAGTTTATCAGGGAATTTATTCCTATTTTCCAGTCTTTTTATTCGTTTATTTCACAGGATAAGGAGAAGGTCGGGTTAACTTATGATTCGCATGCTCGTGACGCTTCTTTGTTGGCTGTATTAAAGGAGAACCGTATGCGGGATCAGGTAATGGGATTTTCTCTGCGTGGGATACATAAAGATGAATTGAATATGTTGCTGGGTGATTTCCCTATTAAACGGGAAGGCTCGCAAGGGCAGAATAAAACGTATCTGGTAGCTCTAAAGCTGGCACAGTTTGACTTTCTGAAACGGACGGGTACCACAGTTCCGTTACTGCTGCTGGATGACATTTTCGATAAATTGGATGCGTCGCGTGTAGAGCAGATAATTAAACTGGTGGCAGGTGATAACTTTGGACAGATCTTTATAACAGATACCAATCGTGAACATTTGGATCGTATTCTGCATAAGGTGGGCAGTGATTATAAAATGTTCCGTGTAGAGAAAGGTAACATTTCGGAAATGGTAGAGACTCAGGTAGCGGTTGGTGAGGAAAATGAAGCATGAAACGGAATGATGCAGAACAGATAGGAAAACTGATACGAAGCTTTCTGAGGCAGGAGAGTTTGGAGTCTCCGCTGAATGAACGGCGGCTCATCAACTCGTGGGCAGAAGTTTTGGGACCGGTCATTGCTTCTTATACACGTGAACTTTACATAAAGAATCAGGTGCTGTACGTGCATCTTACTTCTGCTGCCCTTCGTCAGGAACTGATGATGGGAAGAGATTTGTTGGTACGTAATCTGAACCGGCATGTGGGGGCGCAGGTGATTACTAACATTATATTCCGGTGATATGCGTACTTGCTGTTGGCATTTTAATACATCATCTTCAATGTATCTGTGGTTTTAATCTTCAATTCCTTTAGTTCTTGTAAGGCACGTTCATAATAGATAGGAACTTCTAAATCGTTATTATTGTGCGCGTCCATACCGATAATGGCTGTGCACCCTTCATTGGCAGCAATGTGCCAGAAATTCGGGCAGGGATAGGTGTTTAACCCATGTTCCTCATTGTATGCCACATATCCGATGTTATATTCCAACGGAATGTTAAGACGGGCTGCGGTCCGACAGATATGTCGGCTGATTGTGGCACAGTGATGATCGAATTTGGGATAAGAGCGCATGAATAAGTCAGGATGGGCAAGACAATTATACAGACCGCTCTCCATCCCTTCGATAGCACTCTCTTCGTACAAGTCGAGCATATCCCGATTGTTTGTGTGATGTCCGAAATAAGGGAATTTTTCATCCGTGTGGAAATGGTGGTTGCCGAAAAGGATGTAGTTCAACTGGTACTTTTTAATCTGTTCTTTCAGCCAAGGGATATATTCGGGAAAGTATTCGCATTCCAAGCCTATTTTTATATCGATTTGGTCCCGATATTTTTCTCGTAAATATTGCAGGCTTTCTATATACTCCGGCAATTCCTCGGGAAGCATGCGCATATCGGCTACGTAGCTGGTACGGTACTTCCAAGGGGTATGGTCGGAGAAACCAAGTATCTGGAAACCGCCTTTGATAGCGCTGAGAACATATTCTTCATCGCTTCCGACGGCATGCATGCAACGTGTGGTATGAGTGTGATAGTTTGTTTTCATTGTTGTGTTATGATTTCGTCCATACGGATGTCGAATGGTTCTGCCGGAACTTCTTCTACTATTTGAAACGGAAAGCAAATGCCGACTTTGTATGCGGAAGGTATGCGGGGAAGCAGCCGATCGTAGTACCCCTTTCCTCTTCCCAGCCGGTTTCCGTCACGGTCGAATGCTACCCCCGGAACAATGACAAGGTCTATTGTGGCATAGTCGGTGAACAATGCTCCCGTAGGCTCCTCGATGCCATACGCTCCGATAGCAAGGTCGGCAGGACTTGTATATACGCGAAGTTCCAAATCGTTACCTATGACAACAGGCAGGAGTATTTTTTTCTTTGTACTCCATTTTCTGATGAAGTCATGTGTGTGTACTTCGTCCGGCAATGAGTGATATAATAATATAATGCTTGCCGCTCTAAAGACCGGATGTGCTTCGAGAGCGGCAAGTATCTCAGCAGATTGATGCGTAGCGGTAGATTTGTGAAGGGTCTTCAGTAAAGCTATACGCTTGCGCAGTTCTTTTTTCTTTTCCATTGGTATTCTCCTCTTCCTGATCGGCTTGTAGCGGAGCTTTCGGGAAAGCTTCGCCACGTTCCAGGATTTCCAACGCTTTCTTTACAGTAGCGTCACTCTCGTTGATATATCGGATATAGGCTTCTTTACCCAACGTATTGTAGATGATATTGCCGTAGAGGTTCCGTTCCAGTAATTTATAGGAACGGTGTATCAGCAGATTGCGTCTTTTCACTCCTTTGGAATCGGCAAAACGTATGAATTGCTCTACAATACCTTGGCGGCGCAGGTATTTCAGTAAATCCTGTTCATTTTCGAACGCACTCAACTTGGCACGGTTACGGTCGGTGTATTGGAAGCTGAACTGTATAATCAACCCCCTGTTGCTGACCTCTATCAGATAAGAAGATACTCCGGTTGTGTCTTGGGGTACGAATACATCGGGCATAATGCCGCCACCGCCGTAAACGGGACGTCCCAGTCCGGTGGAGTAGCGCAGGTTTTCGTCGAGTTTGATGCTGTCTTTAGAGAAGAACTCTCCATGTTCATAGCGGGTCAGCCAATCCATTTCGTATTTAGAGTCTTTCCCGCTTTCGTAGGGACGCTGGATGCAACGTCCGGATGGAGTATAGTAGCGGGCAATAGTCAGGCGAATGGCGGAACCGTCACTGAAATCGATAGGTTGTTGTACCAAGCCTTTGCCAAAAGAACGGCGTCCAACGATAGTTCCCCGGTCGTTGTCCTGAATAGCACCTGCAAAGATCTCACTGGCAGAAGCCGAACCTTCATCTACCAATACAACGAGCGGTGTCTTTTGGCAGCTACCCGTACCGTTGGCATACTCTTCCATACGCGGATATTTACGTCCTTGTGTATATACGATGAGTTTCCCTTCCGGAAGGAACTCGTTTACCATACGAGTGGCGGCTTCCATGTAACCGCCGGTATTACCACGCAGGTCGATGATGAAACCTTTACATTTTTGATGGCTTAGCTGGGCAATGGCATTCAGCAGTTCTACGTGTGAGGTACGCCCGAACTTGCTGACTTGTATGTAGCCGAAATCATCGTTGAGCATATAAGCGGCATCAATCGTGTTCTGGGGAATGTCGCCGCGTGTAATGGTGAAATCCAACAGTTCTTTTTCGGTGGCGCGCTTCACTCCTAACTTCACTTGTGTGCCTTTAGGTCCTTTCAGATTGCGCATGGCTTTTTCATTAGTCAGCCCTTTACCAACGAACAGGCTGTCGTTAACCATGACAATGCGGTCACCTGCCATGAGTCCTACTTTTTCGGACGGACCGCCTTGTATTACGCTGTTCACGTGTATGGTATCTTCTTGTATGGTAAACTGGATACCGATACCGCTGAAGCTACCTTCCAGTTCAGAATTGACTGCTTCCAATTTCTGTGCGGGAATATAAGTGGAGTGTGGGTCAAGTTCTGCCAATATCTGCGGCATTGCTTTTTCTACCAGATCGGTCATGTTGACGCTGTCCACATACTGGTCGTCTACCACCCGCAGTAACGCATTCAGCTTGTTGGACGAGCCGTTGATAATCCCCAAACGGTTTCCTGCGAAATGTTTGGCATAAAAAGTTCCGATAAGTATGCCCGCTACTACACTGATTGCAATAATGAGAGGTGTGAAACGGGAAGAGTTTTTTGTACCCATAATGATATGTACTATATTTTACGATTTACTATTTGGCTGTGCACGAAGTTATCAACTCTCAATTGACATATATATTACTTCGATACCTGCACGTTTCAGCAGTTCGATGCCGTCTTCCAAACGATATTTTTCAGAGTATACGACACGCTTGATTCCTGCCTGGATGATGAGTTTGGCACATTCTATACAGGGAGAAGCCGTGACGTACATTGTGGCACCGTTGCTGCTGTTGTTGGAGCGTGCTATTTTGGTAATGGCATTGGCTTCGGCATGGAGCACATAGGGTTTGGTGAGATTGTTTTCATCTTCACATACATTCTCAAAACCGGATGGCGTGCCGTTATATCCGTCCGAGATAATCATTTTATCCTTTACGATGAGTGCACCCACCTGACGACGTTGGCAGTATGAGTTTTCCGCCCATATGCTTGCCATGCGTATATAACGTTTGTCTAAGGCTTCTTGTTTACTTCTCTTGGTTTCGTCCATATTTCAGTTGTATTTAGCGGGCTGTAAATCCCATGACTTTTGTTGTATTTCCGTCTTTGAAGTAAAGAGTAATATTATGTATATCCCCTTCGTATTTGAACACATTCTGTATACCGTTGATGAATACTTTAGCCAACTTATCGCTTTCTGTACCGATAACTTTTCCTTTGATACTTATGGTATGTTCCTTTCCGTCTATTTTCAGAACTGCATCATTGATGCTCGAATTGACGGCATGGACATTGACCGTACCGGTTACTTCTCCGTTCACTTCGGCACAGTTAAAGTTTAGAGTGTAGTTTCCTTTTGCCCCGAAAGTATTGAGTTCACGGTCGATTTCTTCTTTACTTTCGTTGCTCCACAAGCCTTGATAGAATTGTTCTTTTCCTTTTTCGGTGGCGATACGAACCAATTTCCAGGTTTTGTTGTTGAAGATTTCCATTACATCATCCTCATTGTTGCAAGCGCCCAAGCCGAGAAGCATGGATGTCATCATCAGGCAACAGACTATTGTCTTTATTTTGATTTTTTCTTTCATCTTTTTATTCCGTTTCTGATTAATAGCGCATCTATGGTAGGTTCTTGTCCGCGGAAATGCTTGTAGAGTGTCATGGGATGTTCCGTACCTCCTTTCGACAGGATATTCCGGCGGAAAGAGTCGGCTACTTCCGGATTGAAAATGCCGCATTGCTTGAACAGCGAGAAAGCATCCGCATCCAGCACTTCCGCCCATTTATAGCTGTAATACCCGGCAGAATATCCGCCCGCAAAAATGTGTGAGAACTGGGTGCTCATACAGGTTTCCTCTACGACAGGGAGTATTTGTGCTTTATCCCAAGCCTTCTTCTCGTAAGCTTTAACATCCCCTTCGAAGGGGGTATTGCGTGTATACCATGCCATATCCAGCAATCCGAAACTTACTTGGCGCAGGCAGGCATAAGCCACGTTGAAATTCGATGAGTCTACAATGCGCTGCACCAGTTCGTCGGGGATGAGTTCGCCGGTTTGGTAGTGGCGGGCAAAGGTGTGCAGGAACTCTTTTTCAATGGCAAAGTTTTCCATGAACTGAGAAGGCAGTTCTACAAAGTCCCAATAAACATTTGTGCCGCTTAAACTTTCGTAAGTGGAGTTGGCAAATATCTCGTGCAAGCTGTGTCCGAACTCGTGCAGGAAAGTTTCCACTTCATCGAAGGTCAGTAGGGCGGGCTTGTTTTGTGTGGGTTTGGTAAAATTCATCACGATAGATACGTGCGGACGGCTGTTTTCGCCGCTTTTCTCGTCTGTCCACTGCCCTTTGTAGCTCGTCATCCATGCACCGGAGCGTTTTCCGGCTCTGGGATGAAAGTCAGTATAGAGTACGGCAAGATATGTGCCGTCTTTATCAAATACTTCGTAGGCTTCCACATCCTTGTGATAAACAGGAATGCCGGGATTTTTCTTGAATGTGATGCCGTACAGCTTGCTTGCCAGTCCGAATACTCCTTCTTTAACTTTGCTTAGCTCAAAGTAGGGACGAAGCATTTCATCGTTAATGCTGAACTTCCGGTCTTTCAGCTTTTGGGAATAGTAGCTCCAGTCCCATGGCATGAGATTGAAGCCTTCTCCTTCTTCGTTGCGTGCCAGTGCCTGCACTTCAGCATATTCTTTTTGTGCGGTGGGTGTATATGCTTCCAGCAGTTGGTTTAGCAGTTTGTATACAGCGTCGCTGTTTTGTGCCATTCGTTCTTTCAGGTTGTATTCGGCAAAGTTGTCGTAACCCAGCAGTTGGGCGATTTCCATGCGGACGTTGGCAATTTTCTTTACGATTTCTAGATTGTTGCAGGCATTGTCGTGCGTGCATTTGGTATTATATGCCATGTAGAGTTCTCGGCGCAGGTCGCGGTTGTCGGCGTACGTCATGAAAGGGCTGTAACTTGGGGCATGCAGGGTGAATACCCAACCTTTCACACCTTTTTCCTGCGCTGTCTCTGCGGCGGCATCAACGGCGCTTTCAGGCAGACCGGACAACTGTGACTTATTGGTCAGCACCAGTTGGTAGTCGTTTGTCTCTTTCAGAACATTTTCACTGAACTGCAGTGTCAACAAGCTTAATTCTTTGCACAATTTACGGTACTTTTCCTTGGCATCTCCTTGCAGGTTTGCTCCGTTGCGGACAAAGCCGGTGTAGATGTCTTCCAGTAATTTGGACTGTTCCGGAGTAAGTTTATTCTTGTCTGTCAGCTCATATGCGGCTTTGATGCGGGCAAATAGCTTTTCGTTGAGGCTGATGTTGTTCTCATGTTCGCTCATCAGTGGCATGATTTCTCGGGCAAGTTCCTGCAATTCATCGCTGGTTTCGGCGCTGAGCAGATTGCCGAATACGGTAGTGACACGATGCAACAGTTCTCCGGACTTCTCGTAGGGCACTATCGTGTTTTCAAAAGTCGGAGCAGCAGGGTTATTGATGATCGCATCTATTTCTGCATTTTGCCGGCGGATGCCTTCATGTATGGCAGGTGCGTAATGTTCAGTCTTTATCAGATTGAAAGGAACAGTTCCATGTGGAGTTGAATACTTTTCAAAGAAAGGGTTTGAGGCTTGTATCATAGTCATAAAACAAAGTAATATTAGTGTAAGTTTAAGTCTTGTCATATACCTATCTCTTGAAGAAAATAAATTAATTGCAAATGTGCAAAAAAAATAGGCGACTTCATAAAAGAAGCCGCCTATTTTTTATTATTTTCTAACTGTATATTAGCAGTTAACAGATGCCATGTGAGCAATCAGGTCAAGAACCTTGTTAGAATAACCGATTTCGTTGTCGTACCAAGATACAACTTTAACGAAAGTATCAGTCAAAGCGATACCTGCCTTAGCATCGAAGATAGAAGTGCGAGTGTCACCCAAGAAGTCAGAAGAAACAACTGCATCTTCAGTGTAACCCAGAACACCTTTCAGTTCGCCTTCAGAAGCTTCTTTCATGGCAGCGCAGATTTCAGCGTAAGTAGCCGGTTTAGCCAAGTTAACAGTCAAGTCAACTACAGAAACGTCCAAAGTCGGAACACGCATAGACATACCAGTCAGTTTACCGTTCAAAGCCGGGATAACTTTACCTACAGCCTTAGCAGCACCAGTAGAAGAAGGAATGATGTTGCCTGCAGCAGCACGACCACCTCTCCAGTCTTTCATAGAAGGACCGTCAACTGTCTTCTGAGTAGCAGTTGTAGAGTGAACTGTAGTCATCAAACCGTCAGTGATACCCCATTTGTCGTTCAATACTTTAGCGATAGGAGCCAAGCAGTTAGTAGTACAAGAAGCGTTAGATACGAATTGAGTACCCTTAACATAAGTCTTTTCGTTAACACCGCAAACGAACATCGGAGTGTCATCCTTAGAAGGAGCAGACATTACAACGTATTTTGCACCAGCTTCGATGTGAGCCTGAGCTTTTTCCTTAGTCAGGAACAAACCGGTAGATTCAACTACATATTCAGCACCTACTTCGTTCCATTTCAGGTCAGCCGGGTTCTTTTCAGCAGTGATACGGATAGATTGACCGTTAACGATCAGCTTGCTGTTTTCAACATCAGCTTCGATAGTACCGTCGAATTGACCGTGCATAGTATCATACTTCAGCATGTAAGCCAAGTAATCTACCGGGCAAAGGTCGTTAATACCAACGATTTGAATATCGTTTCTTTTCTGAGCAGCGCGGAATACGAAACGTCCGATACGTCCGAATCCATTAATACCTACTTTAATCATTTTGTTTAAACTTTTAAGGGTTTTATAATGTTTAAAATTAAACTTTCAAACTTTTACAGCATTTCTTTTACGAATTGCGGTGCAAAAGTAAGAAAATGTTTTTATATTCGTATCCAAAATCATAATTAAATAATTGAAAAGATGGGAAAAAGTTCATTTTTACAGGAATTTAAGGCTTTTGCCATGAAAGGCAATGTGGTCGATATGGCTGTCGGTGTCATTATCGGAGGTGCGTTTGGCAAGATTGTATCCTCTGTTGTGGCTGACGTGATTATGCCTCCTTTGGGCTTGCTGATAGGCGGTGTGAATTTCACCGATTTAAAATGGGTGATGAAGCCTGCCGAAGTAGTGGACGGCAAGGAGATAGCCGCTGTAACGTTGAATTACGGAAATTTCCTGCAGGCTACTTTCGACTTTCTCATTATCGCTTTTTCTATCTTTATGTTTATTAAGTTGATAACCAAGCTGACGGAAAAGAAAAAAGCGGAAACGCCTGCTGCTCCTCCTGCACCGCCCGCACCGAGTAAGGAAGAAGTGCTGTTGACGGAAATTCGCGATATATTGAAAGAAAAATAATCACGTTTTTTTATTTAATATAAGGAAGTTCATATATATAAATATCCTCGGAAGATAGTAATGTTTCTTTCGAGGATATTTGATTTTGCAGGATTAAAAAAGGACTATTGCCTAGTCTTCTTTCAGGTTGTACTTCAATCTCTGATATCTACGGATTGTCTCCCGTTGAAGGCTTTCAAGTGTACTGATCTCTATGGATAGTTGGCGGAGTTTGGGATCGGTCTCTTTGAGAATTCGTGCTGTCTTATAATCATAGATTTCCGGTACAACTTCCCGGTTTCTTTTACATTCGTTCAGTAGATAGGAAGCACAGGCAATATAATGCTCCTTGAGGGCCTTGCGTTTTTTTTCGAGCAGCGGGCGGTAAGTCTTATCCTCATTGTATATGCGTTGATAGAAACCGTCCAAGGCAACTTTGCGGTCTTTTTTTTGTTCTGTGTTGGTGGCCCTTTTGTATAAAGAATCGAGGGTGATGTACTCCGGGTAGGATGTCAATAGTGCTTCAAGTTCTTTTTTAGCCTTTTCGTAGGCTAATCTCTGAGGTTCCAGTTCTTCCGGTTTTATGGTAGTGGCAAGTTGTACCAGCCGGGGTTCTCGGTTGAAGTTGGTGATTTTGTAGAGTTTCTTGCAATATTCAATATATTTTTCTGTAATTTCCCAATTGTACTGCAAAGTTTTTTCTTGCAAATCAGTCTGTATGTTTGCCAGTGCATTTTCTAATTGGGCGATTTCAATTTGTAGTGAATCTGTTTTGGAAAGGGACTGTGCTGTTGTCGGCAATAGGCAGCAAAGTATAAAGACCACTGATAGGATGTTTCTTTTCATGATGCTTAGATATTTGGTTTAGTAACAGAGACAAATATAAATTCTTTATTAGACATTATATAGATTAATTTGTTATATGACTCATTTTGTGACTGATTCTAAAGTTGTGTAATCCACAAGCAATAAGAATCACCATATCTTCGAAACCGAATTTATGGCATCTGAATC
>NZ_JACOOD010000070.1:0-12301 GCF_014287405.1 Bacteroides sp. NSJ-48
TGCTTTTGTCACCTTTGGATTTCTCCTCCAGCTAAGTCGTTGAGGATAGGTCTGTTGAACTCTAACCTAATCTCTTGCCATAGAGATATTTATTGTGTAGCCTATATGGGCGCATCGAAATCGTACCACAAGTTTTTGTTCAAATCAACTTTGAATGAAGCGGTTTGCTCAGTATGCAGTGGCGACAAGTACCACCACCTAGTACCTTTCTTATTTATAGGCTCATATCCTTTGTCTGCGAGGAAGGCGGATATTTGGATTGTCTTTACTTCTTGTATAGTCATCATACGAGATTGAATTGTTGAAATGTTGAATTGTTGAGAGAAATGGCTGGTGAAAAGAAAAACAGCTTTCTCTTTTGCCCAGTTATGCTTTTTGTTGAGATGCTGTTGAATTGTATTTGTTTGAATATCAAATACTAATTTGTTATCCTCAACAATTCAACGGCTCAATATAAGGTTACATTCCTAAAGAATCTATGAAATCTTTGGTCACCGTATAGAAACGCCCAACCCTGCTGATAGCTGATACTCGTCCCGGTTTGCCATAATCGCACTGGTAAGTGAGATAGGTAAGCGCATTGTGTGCCGGAACAAGCCGCCAGACATCTTTAACCACCTTTCGTATTTGCCATTGCTCCACCTTAACCCCGTTCATTGTCAATAGAGGAATCAAATCTTGTGGAATAAAAGAAAATTTGTCCACATGCTGCGTTTCCATAATATCGCGTATCAGTTCCACCATGTCCAACTCCGTATGATTGCGGTTACACTGAATGATGCGGTCAAGAGCCTCAGTCCTAATGAGAGCTGGATTGAACCACATACGCCCTTCCTTGATGGTGGATAGGGGACGGTGCTGTAAATGGTAGAGAAATGCCGGTATCTGCTCTTTGAGCTTCAGTAAGAAATTGGTGTCATCACTTTCGAGCGGACGGATTTTGCGTACCCAATAGCGATTTTCTCCCGGATCTATGATAACGGGATAGAGTTCGTTATTGGAGCAGAGTACGAATTTGGCAAAGAAGTTCACCTCCTGCCTGTCTTTTCCTTTAGCTTCCACTTTGTAGGTTTGGGCAGTGCTGAGATTCTTCAACCTTTCGGAATCTTCCCTGCGACTCAGTAAAACTTCATCTACCACAATAAGAAGTTTGCCAGCCCAGTCTGCATTGAACTGGCTCCTAAAATCCTCATTTGTATTAAAGGTGGCATTGTCTTGAAAGATACTTTTGAGAAAATTCAAGAATGTGGTCTTGCCTGTGTTACGTTCCTCTGATACCAATAGGAGTATGGGCAATTTCTGTGTAGGCAGCGTATAGAGTAATTGCATATAGTCCACTCCTAATTCGTATTGTTCCTCAAAGATGTGATGCAGCAATTTCTCAATATCGGGGAAATCACCTTCTGTCGGAACGTGGTCAATTGGTTCATAGAGATTGTAAAAGCCAGCGATTTCCTTTTGGTAGTTAGTATGGCTCGGCACTGTACAAAAGCCATTATACTTTGTGATGGGAGGAATATTGTCTTTGCCGTAATCTTGCCGGATTGTACCAAAGCTCCATTGTATTCGCCGAATGACTGTTGTGCCATCGGCCAATGGCTGCTGCACTACCTTATATATGGTGGTACCTACCCGAATGTATAATTCTTCCATATTGTTTCTCTTGGGATTATACGTTCAATTCACTACAACCGTGGCCCTGTACTTTTGATTTCACAAGTGAAACAATCTCCCTTTTTGAGTAAAGGTTACGCCCACCTAACTTGTGAACGATGATAATGCCCTCTTTCTGCATACGCCACAAAGTGGTGTAGGTGATGTGAAGACGTTCACATACTTGGTCGCGCGTATAGTATTCGTCACTCTCTTCTGATGTCAAATCGGATTGGGGTTTCTTTCCTACCAACTCTTCCACCAATTCGGAAACAACCTGCTTGAGGTCATCCTTCTGTAACATGATAAAACTTCCTTGCATAATATGTTGTTTAAATGATTATGCTGCGAAATTACTATGGAACACAAAGAAAGCACCTCGGTAAAAATCGTGTCAATTTCTGCCGAGGTGCTTTTAACAGGATAGCGTTTCTTTTTAACTAATCAAGCGTTTATGGTGGAATCAATATACATCAGGGGAAAGCAGAGTGCGCAGTCTTATGCCTATCAACTTCGCTTGTTCCTTTCCAATTTGAATGGCTCTTTCTGACAAATTCAAATTATAATCATAGTCATGTTCATTGATAATGGCATTATAAAGGGCTTCTGCCCAGTCAAAGCCAGATTTGAATCCAAGAGACGGGAACTTCTCCAAAATGGCAGTATGGAAAGTTCGGTAATTATAAGAGTCATTAAGCAAGCCACCATTAGCCAACGCAGCAAAGATATAGGCAAGAACGGAATCTGTACCATTTGTTTCCATCCATTCGGTGAGTATTATCTGTATCTCATTGGCAAGAAGTTCCACATGAGGTTGTATAAGCATTTCTTCAAGCAGGACACAGGCTTGCTTGCGTCCACGCCGACCTTTGGATTCTTGTAAGGTGGAGCTGACCACTTCTTTTGCTACACCATTTTTACCCATAGACTTCCATGCGCCTTTGGTATAAGCCGCTTTGTCAAGGCTGGCAAGCATTAAAGACCTTACGAATTCTCCTCCAAAGCCTTTCTGCCAGACGGAGGAGCTCTCATCCATCATTGTTTTAGAAAGTAAATCTGCCACCTTAACAAAACCATCGTCAAATATCATCCAGTAGAACGCACTGCACATGAAAGGATTGTTATGCAGTAACTTCTGTTTCGTAGCCTCTTGATTAAATGTAGAATCGAACAAGGTTGTCAGTTTCTCATGGACTTGCAGATGGTTGCTTGCGAATTGGGCTTTATTGTAGCTTTCTGTTCCGGGACAAAGACTTTCAAGCAATTCTGCAATGCCTTTAATTCCATTGAGTGATAGCATTTCAGTCAAGTAAGTAATACCTTTAAGAACGAAAGTCATGTCACCTTCGTATGCTTTGGCAAAAAGATTTGTGAATTCTTGATAGTCTTCGGGATGGTCATAGTGCCAGCGGCGCAAACTCAGTAAATTCAATTCCTTGTTGACCGCCTCCTGAGTTTCACGTTTCTTGTCCTCTAAATAGGTATGAATACCATCTTTGATATATTTTGCATCCTCAGATTGCTCAAAGTTGGTCATGGCATTTTCTATTTCCTCAACCCCATTATCCAGTTCCAAATAGCAATACAGACAACAAGCGGACACATTTCCATCTTTTATGGTATTGGCAAATCTGTCAATTATCTTATCGGCATTTTCTTCTGTGGTCATAATCTCCAAGATTATGCTTTGGAGCGTGGCCATTTCATCGTCTATCAGTTCATTGTAGTTATCACACAACGGATTCCTTAAGACTGATTGAATCTTGCCCTTAAAGTCTGAATAGATTTCCCGATTCGCCTCAAGCCATTCCTGCATTTCCGATTGACTGGGATAGTCTTCATGGTGAAATTCCTTCATATCATCATCCATATAAATAATGTGGTGATTGGTTAATCCTTAAGACACGCCAACGGAATAACCTTTACTCCATCAAGACGAGTGTAAGCCATGCTTCCACCAGTCATAACAATAAGCAAATCGGGTTCCCGAAGAGGTACTTGTTTTTCCGTTTTGTTGTGCTCCTGTATGAGCCTTTTGAGTTCGAGTAAGTGTTTAGATCCTTCATCAATTTCGCTACTACCGAGCTTACACTCTATTAAAGCATATCGCCCATCCTCCAAATGTAGCACTATATCCGCTTCCAAATCGTATCGGTCATGGTAGTAAGATACATGACTATTTAAATCAATGGTGTACGCCTTTAGGTCACGAATACACATCTGCTCAAAGATAAATCCAAACGTCCTAAGCTGCATACTTAATGCCTCTGGAGATAACCCCAAAAGGGCAATCGGTATAGAAGGGTCACAGAAGCATCGTTTTACACTGCTTCTGATAGCGGTCTTGCTTCTTATGGCAGGACACCATGCACTTATGTTCTGGATAACAAATAGTTTTTCCAAAGCCGAAACATAATCATCAAATGTATCTATGTGGCAACTTACTTCGCCAGACGAGGTTACATCATCCAAAAGAGATTTTTTCTTGACCAATGTCGAAACATTCCTAGCGTATGCCCGAAGTATCATGCTGGTCAGTTTGGCATCTCTTTTCTTTCCATCAATGCCGGAAACATCGTCAGAGCAAATGGTTTGAACATAGTTCTTTGCCACAAGTAATTGAGCTTTTGGAGTACGAGCCAACAAGGAAGCCGGCCATCCACCTCGGGATGCAGCAAAGATTAGGTCTTCGACGGTCATCTTAGACATTTTACCGTCAATATCATAATCAGGATTGTTGAAAAGTTCTTTCAATGAAACTTCACCCGTAGATTCTTGCGACTCCCACAAACTCATAGGCAACATACGCAATCGGGCAATACGACCAGCTCCAGAATGATGTATTTGAGATTTGTCAACAGCATTGGAACCAGTGAGTATAAATTGTCCGGGGACTTGGCGGTCATCAACAGTTGTTCGTACCGCATCCCACAACATTGGAGCATCTTGCCACTCATCAATAAGACGAGGCGTATCTCCTTTTAACAGAATGGATGGCTTGGTTTTAGCTGTGGCTAAATACTCCTCACGCATACTTGGGTCTTGCATTCTCAAGATGCTATTGGCAAGTTGAGATGCCGTAGTGGTTTTACCGCACCATTTGGGACCTTCTATCAATACTGCCCCAAATGCATCCAGTAAATCTTGCAGCAGGGCATCGGCAGTTCTTTTATAATAACTCATATAATATACTTTTTCAATGGCAAAGATACACATTTTCTGCAAATTACATTGCTAATTCGTGCTTTTTGTGGTAATTCAATCCATTTTTTTGCGGCGTTTCATTCGGTGTTTTTGCGGTGTTTTGTTCCGCGTTTTTGCGGTAATTCATTTAGTATTCTTGTGATAAACGGATTGTATTAGTCAGATAAATTAGCTATTAACTCCATCCGCTCCTCTTCACTCAAACCTTTCAGCATCTCAAGCAAGGCTTTCTTATCTACAACCGGGGTAGCCTCCTTGGGTTTCTCATTGAGTAAATAATGATTATACTCCAGCATTTTTGCAAGAGGATAAGCACCGATATAATTGGAAGTAATGTCACCGCCACCACTATGTCCCATGCTGTCGCTTATGTATTTATAAGGTACAACTCCTGAATTATTAAGGTTGGTGGCGAAGCTATGCCTTGCCCAAGTCGGTGATGGCATTTGCTCCATTTCCAACAGCTTGGCAACTTTGGCCATGTGTTCACGTATATATCTATTGTAGCGTTGGATAACCCATATTTCTTGTTCGGGCGAAAGAAGCTCATTCATTATGGGGAATACTCGCCTTCCGAGCTTAGGGACATTACCGTATCGGTTAAGTATCTCTTGTATTTCAGGGGTAACGGGAAATATCACTTCACTGGCACTCTCATTTCGCTCACGAGTCTTGTGCCGAAGAAAACGCAGTTGTTTGCCATGAGTGGCATAGTATAGTTCATCATAAGTCAGACGGAGAGTATCGGCAAGGTTTTGCCCATCACCTAAATACATAAAAAGGAATAATCCAAGGTCGCGAAATATGGCATACTTCTCCCGCCCAAGGAATAACTCGTTTCCGTCCTTGTCTTTTGCCTCGTCAGCTTTCCAGAAGTCATAAAGTTTACGCATGGTAGCCACATCAAGAAACTCATGCTTGCGGCTTTGGGCTTTATTGTAACCTGTGTCTTTGAACATCTCTTTGGTATCCCCTTTCATCAGACCATTTGAGATACACATATTGATAATGGTTCTCAGGCTACGAAGCGCGATGGCAATAGTGGTGGTACTCAGTTCGTTCTTTTTCATGATTCTCACCCACTTTATGATAAACTCCCTGTTAATATCAGCAAAGGATACATCTGTTCCCAAGTCTTTTACAAAACGGTTGCGCACATCCTTGCTACAACGAGCAGAACCAGCTTTGCCCTCATTGGTCTTAGATTGGATATATGAATCCCACACCGTAATAATGGTGCTGTCATCATCCTTTCTACCTTGGAATCTGTCTTGTAGTTTACGAAGAGAGAAGTTGTTTTCTGAAATAAGTTGATTGGCTATAAGCTCCACTCTATCCATCAGATTCTTCATGTCGTTTCTCTCTGTCAGTTGAATACGGCGGCCACTTTTCTCATAATCACAGAGAGCCAACCATTCTTCCATGGTGTACGTTTTGCCCAAACGAAGAAACACTTTCTGTCCGGCATGACATACACGCACGGCAACAGGAAGCGGTTGCGAGTAATCTCCTGCTTTTCGTATGTCAAGAGTCAACGAACCATATACGTTGCCATTCGCAGCGGTAAATTTTGCAAGGCATTTCTCGCCTCTCGAAGAGGGTTTTACTTCCTCTTTGGCCATTCCGGTGACCTTATCCGTTCCTTCTTTCCTCATAATGCGTTAACTTACAAGTGATATTTCGCCAATTTTGGTGACCTTCAGGTGACCTTTTCGCATGAAAACTACCGCAAATGTACGTATTTTCCTGCAAACCACAAAATCCAATAATCGCTGATTATCAGCATATTTACATCCCATGTAATTACATGAAACACCACACAAAAAGACTCATAATCTGGAGGTCCCTGGTTCAAGCCCAGGCTGGTCCACAAACTAAAAGGCTGATTCCTAACGGAATACAGCCTTTTTTGTTTGCAGACCCTCCAGATATAACTCTGTTGCTCTTGGTTGATTTACTCCTATTTTAAGCAGATGTTGACTAATTGTTGACTAATTAAAATAGAGCTAATATGCTGACTATTAAAGCTGAGATTAAAAGGAGTGAACTAAAAGTTGACGGAACTTATAACGTCAAGATTAGATTCACATTAGACCGCAAGGTAAAACGCTTATCCACCAACCTGTTTGTAACTCAACAAGACCTAACTAAATCCCTCAAATTCAAAGAGGACACTTCCATTAAGAGAGAAATAGATAGGCTTGTTCTCTATTATAGGGAACAGTGCTTAAAACTGCAATTAGACCAAAATCATTATTCATTGGATGAGATAATTGAGTTCCTAAACGGAGAGCAAGAGAAGCAACAGACCATTGACTTTATAAAGTTCAGTCGTGAGTGGATAGCTTCTACTACCATAAAAGGAGCACCCAATTACACTACTGCCATCAATGCTTTGGTACGGTTTGTAGGTAAGGAAGAATTGGATATAAATCTTATCACCTTAGACTTCTTGGAACAGTTCAAAGCATTTTTAATTGGAGAACGTGATGCACGTACCAAGAAACTAATGCAGCAAGGTAAACGTGTGACCTCTAACCGCACCCTTTCCCTCTACTTGGTAAGCATCAAGAAGCTGTTCAATGAAGCCAAACGTAAGTTCAATAAGAAAGACAAGAACCTTATTCTTATTCCTAACTCACCCTTTGAGGACTTCAAGATACCTAAACAGGAAGCTACACGTAAGAGAGCCATTCCAGCAGACATCATTAAAAAGGTGTGGAAGCTGCCTTATAAAGACATGAAGAAAGGATATAAGTCCACCTGCCGTTATAACTTGGCTAAAGATTGTTTCATTCTCTCATTCTGTCTTATTGGAATCAATTCAGCAGACCTTTACAATGCTACTAAAATGAGAGGGAACACTATTATCTATAACAGAACCAAAACCAAGGCTCGTAGATTGGATGGTGCAAAGATGATGGTAGATATTCCTAAGATAGTGCAACCTCTTATTGATAAGTACAAGGATAGCACAGGAAAACGTCTGTTCAACTTCTATCAATATTATGGGGATGAAAAGACATTTAACAAGGCTATCAATTCTGGATTGAAAGAGATTGGTTCAATATTAGAAGTAGATGATTTGGAGTACTATGCAGCGCGCCATTCATGGGCTACTATTGCATTGAACAAAGTAGGCATAGACAAATATATAGTCCATGCAGCCCTTAATCACATAGACGACTCAATGAAAGTGACAGACATTTATATTGAACGTGACTTTGTAAATGAGAACAAGGCTAACGCCAAAGTTGTGAAGTACGTGTTTGGTAAGTAAGCTAATAATTCCTCACTTGCAGCAAATGCAGGTGAGGATTATTTTTTAACTTTGTACTGAATTAGAGCAAAAAGCATTATGGATGATAATCTGTTCATTGAATATATAAACTCCCCTTATGAAGAGCCACAAGATATGCTCCCTAAGATTGATGAAACTATGCTGACTGATATGGAGAGTAGTTTAGAAACTGATTTCAAAAATGAATATCAGCATGAAGATGTTACTTCTATTTTGGAGAGCATTGAATATATCAGAATCTATTGTAGAAACTTCCCATGCTTCAATGGCTTCGATTATCAACCACTCCAAGCTCCATTTGCATACTATCGTAGTAGAGAAATCTATCTAAAAGAACTACCCTTTACAGAAGATGGATTTTATAAATTCACGTACATACAGGATGCAATAAAAAAGTTAGGGCTAAAAGCTCAACCTACATTTGAGTTTATTGCATTCTTATATCATATTATTAAGGTGTGGAGCGAGAATCAGATAACCACAAGTGGGACAAAGATTGATAACATTCTCTACTTATTGAAGGAGCAACCCAATACCAAATTAACTATGAATATTAAGGTAGGCAGTAAATCCTTCGAGTTTAACAATTCATTGTTCATTCAATCTTTATTGGAGTTCTATTCTTCCCATGACCTTGTCTCTCATGGTCTCATTGAAAGAGAGAATAAGAGAGTGAGAGAACGTACCATCCAATATTCTTTGGTCAAAACATTGTTAGACTATCTTCCCATCAAAACTGATAAGTCTGAGGGAGTCAGCTTTGTACAGGCAGAAAGAGACTTAGCTTTATGCACTTTATATCTATGTAAATTACTAATGGGTGACCCTGCATACGTTTGTACCAAAGATAACAACGCTACATTTGACAAGTTGATGAGAGACTTCAAAGACTTTAATATTACACTTCATAAGATGCTAACCTAATGATATTCAGCAACGTAAAAACAGGGATATAAAACTTACTCTTACATACCCTATTTAAGAGACATATCTTTGCACCGCTTTCAGAAAGCTGGCAGGCACGTTGCCACAGACTAATCACTGAAAGCCCCAAAGACATGAAGAACTTAAATTTATTGTTCATCGAAGGTAACCGCACTAAAATTGACAACTCTAACGTAGTTGAATCTTACAACAAGATTAAGGCATGGGGATTCATCGAAACAATGCCTATTGAATACTTCCCAATGGAAGAAGCTAAGAATAAATTAGGCGGTAGAAAGTTGTACAGACCTACTATTACTCGTAAGAAAGGGGAAGGCTCTGCTACTATCAGCAATTTCGAGATTAAAATGGTTGAAGTACAGGAAGCAGACTATGACAAGTACGACGGTGTTTGTGGCGATGGTCAGCATAGAACAATAGCCCTCATGTTTGATGAATTGAAAGATGTTACAGCTACTTATCAGCCAGTAAAACTCTCTAAAGAGAATATGGATATATTGGCTTACATATCAATACGTAACAATGGCAGGAAATGGTCTAATGATGATTTTTATGCTTCCAATATTTCAACAGGAGATACTAATGCAGACTATATCCTTAATAAAAGGAAAGAAGGCTATATTCCTGCATTCCTTTTCAATGTTTATACTCTTGGAACATCTAATCTGACAGCAGCACAAATCAAGTCAATCCAACAAGGATATAAGAAACTCTCTGACTTTAGTAAAGTTCAAATCAGCAAAGATACACAAGATAAGGGAGATAGAATCTTAGCGGCATTAGAATCTAACAGCTTCATCTCTAATGATAGGTTTACTGGACGTTTTGGAGCAGGACTGAAAGCATTCTTTACTGAATGTAAGGATATAGAAATAGTTGTAAACACTATCAACCATATCAATAAAGAGAATTGGAATAAGTACTTCACCCCAATTGCAGGTCAGAGCATGGAAGCCAAATCTTATAAGGAAGCTCTAACTAAATTGACAGAACAAATAAAGAAGTAACCTGTTCGATAGCCCATGTGACAGGTGGGCTTCTCTACTCCAAATTCTTGGGTTTAGCATTTCAGCCTTATAGAACTATCTCAAATTACCCATTATATGAACTTTAGACATATCTAAGATTCTATAATTGGGGTTACAGCTAACAGATTTTTAAAAGCCAACAATATATGATAACCAAGTTAGATATTCAAGAGAAAGATGGATTCCTTACCATGAAGGACTTCCCTATGAACTGCATCTTTAATAAGGTCAAGACAGGTTGCGGTGCTACTACCATAGCACTTACCAATAACGAGAATTATATCATTACTGTTCCAACCACAGAACTGATTGAGAACAAATGCTATCCAACTAAAGATGCAGATGGTAATGTGAAGTTCTGGAAGAAACATGAACGCAGAGCAGGATTAAGTCCTGTTGTTAATAACCTGTTTGGCTTATATGGAAATTTCACCTTAGAGCTAAAGAAAAAATTAAAGGATTACTTATCTTCTGTTGGAGTAAAGAAGATTATCTGCACCTATGACAAGATAGACAAGTTGATGGAGTTTATCAATCCTAAAGACTTTAAACTGACGATTGACGAATACCACAACTTCCTTAAACAATACTCATTCAGAGACAAGGCTATTAATGGGGTGTTGGCTCACTTTAAAGAGTTCAAATCCTATTGCTTCTTGTCAGCTACTCCTATTCCAAACAATTTGAAGCCAGCAATCTTCAATGACATTCCAGAATACATAGCTGATTGGAATACAACAGATGATATTACTGTTTATCCTTACCATACAGACAAGCCTTATATGGTAGCAGCCAAGTTTATCAAGACCTACCAAGCTAAAGGTTGTCTGAATGTGAACGGCATAGAGAGCAAGGAAGCATATTTCTTCATTAACAGCGTTACAGAGATTAAAGCCATACTTAAACAGACACAACTAACAGAGGATGATTATAGAATTATTTGTGCTGACAATCCTAAGAATAGAAGAACCTTAGAAGAATATACTATATCAAGTTCTGCTGACGCTCCCAAGAAATTCAACTTTATCACTTCCAAATCATTTGAGGGTGTGGACTTCCATTCTGAAACAGGATTATGCTTTGTTGTCAGCAATGTTCAGAACAGACACACATTGGTCAGCATTGATATGGATATACCTCAAATTGTAGGAAGAATCAGAACCAAGTCCAATCCATTTAGAAATAAAGTAGTCCATATCTTCAACACTAAAGCTACTGACCATTACACAACATTTGAAGAAATGGAGCAGATTGTGGATAAGGAAGTAAAGGCAGCACAAGAAAGGGCTGATATGCTTAATAATACCAAACTATCAGAAGCGGCAACCAAGCAACAGATTAATGAGATTAAGAAAGTTGGGATTGAATCTTACCTATCTTATCAAGAGAATAAATTTGTCGTTAATGATATGGTAGCCAAGTTACAGCTTTACAGCTATTATATTGCTACTGTGGTTTACCAATCAGACAAATCATTAAGAGAAACTTATGCCCAATCTGGAATAGTAACTACTAAAGGTAAATGGCATATCGCACCAGAGAAGTTTGTCAAGGAATTAATTGTAAAGCCAACTTTCAGAGAACTACACAAACGATATTGTGAAATCAAAGCAAACCCAATGACATTTGACTTGCAAACCATTGATATAGAACATGAATATCCAATCTTAGGCAGAGCTTACCGCCAACTTGGAGTGAAAGAATTAAAGCGATTGCGAACCATCAAATCCATTCAAGAGGCTTTAGGTGAAGCATAAACCTATCTCATAAGATGATTACATAAGTTTATAGTGTAACGAGCGAGGAGGTACACTACATTATTATCCCCCCTCATGGCTCTAAATAAAAAAGAATGCTTTAGAAATGTAGTCCAACGGCTGACAGGAATAAGCATTCTTATTAATCCAAGAACAGGCACGATGCACGATTATCACAGTCTGCCAATAATTTACTAATACTCCTCATTTCCTTTGAAAGAATCTTTAGGGAAAGACATAGGACAGCCTAAGATGCAAGCGAAGAAATTCACTTGTGTTTTAGGTTTGTTCTTGTTAAATCCATTCAATCAATAACCATTTAATTCAATTTCATTATGAGAGATTTAGTAATTATGCCAGCTATGGCACAGCGTAGAGAATCATTAAACATGGGTGAGTTTGCAGAAGAAGCA
>NZ_JACOOD010000071.1:0-11594 GCF_014287405.1 Bacteroides sp. NSJ-48
AAGTAATCTAAAGTGCCTTCAGGAAGAAGAAGGCGATAACCGTTTAACTCCATAAGCTATGAATTGGGAGACAAAGATAACAATTTATAAATTTACCCCTCAGGTTTTTACATTGACCCATTTTTCATAATCGGTATTCGGGTTCAGTTTGAAAACTCGGTGGTCGAATCGGTGGTTGTGTCAAAACAAGAATATCAGCGAGTTCGTTTTGACACAACCACTTTTTATATGCTTATTATTATAAGATTATCACATCTACCCCCGGCTTTAGCTTTTCTTGATTTTGCGGATCGGCAATCTGCATATCCGTCACCTTGCCTTTGCTTCTCTTTATTTGTACAACACAGGGCTTCAGGGCTTTTACCTTTATTTCTTCATTGTCGAAAGTGCCGGGCTTGAAGAATACGATTTGCAGAATTCCCGATTTCCGATTATTGACGGCTTGTATTTCCGTATCATTCCGTTCTATTTTCAGATGACGGCAGGAGTATGTTTCCATTTTTTCCGGATGGTTGATTCCCGGTACAACGATATATGCGTAAGATGCGTTTCGGGGAGATTGTCCGTGATTAATGACCAGATTGAATATCGGCATGCTGATTTCCGTAGCAGGATAATTGAAATTGATTTTTGCCCAGTTGCCTTTTTGTCTGTCCATCTTTAGCTTTATATTGTTTCCCTGAGGGAAGAGATAGGCGATGCTGTCATGCCAGATCCATTGCGGAGCCTGCTCAAAAGCAAATTCTCCTTGGGTTGCTTGCCGGAGCGTTTTTCCCGTATTTATCCATACATTTCCATCCAGATGGCATTGATTGACGGTGGTAACGATGTCTGTCGGAACATTTGAACCGATTCCGCTGCCTAAGCAAACCACTTCGTTGTCGAACATAAACCATGATTTTTGAGCTTTTACACCATAGTCATCCATCTTGAAAGTCATTACACCGTATTTCCCGTCGGACACTCCCCCTGTGAATGTGCAGGTTCCTTTGCTTCCCCAGTCAACGGGATTGCGCTTTTCGCCTGCAGGCAAGGTGGTTCCCGGTATTCTGTCCCACTCCCAGACGGGGAAGATGTCGGCATACTCATTGCCGTTGACACGAATATTGGTGGCGCCGTCACTCATATAGGTCCCGTATAGATTTTCACCGTTACCGCTTTCGGTCTTGTTGGTGCGTGTTGAAGAGGTGCGTACGGAAAAGTCGTAATTTTGCCGGTTGTGTAGCATATAGTCTGAGCAATGATACATTGTATTCTTGTCCGAACGCTGATACGATGCTTCCCGGGTGAGGAAACGGCGGGCAATGTCTGCATATTCGCCGGCATGTTTGGCATCAAGGGCCTGCAGGTTTCTGAACAGGGCTGCGCAATCCCCGTAATCCAATGTTCCTTTGCGGCTGACACCTCTGCCTGTTACACTGAAGTCCAGATACCTGCTTCGGAATACATTGAAGTAGGTATTACGGATAAAGTTGGAAAACAAGGTGAGTTTCTCCGGATTCATGGCATATTTTGTACCGTTGAGGATATTGCCCATGCGGACTATGTTGTCAACGAACACTGTTCCGTATCCGCCGATGTAAAGTTGCGGCCCGTGCTGGTGATAAGACAAGTCTTCCTGTATGCCTTCGTTTGCAACGATTTGTACGGGATAGAATATTTCATCGGCATTGACACGCACAATACTGTCATTCTTCAACAGGCAACCTCTTATTAAATGATGAATGGCAATGTCCATTTTATTGGCGCCGGTCCATTTGCGTGGGTCGCTGCGTTCGCCCATTGCTTTTAAAATAGGCATACGGATTTCGGACGGAAGTTTCTTTTGTCCCGCATCCATCAGAGCAAGGAGCGAGGCTTGTGTTTGCGGAACGGAAATCTGGTTATACCACCAGTTGAAACAGGTAGGGTCTTGTTTCACCCAATACTGCAGGGCATCTCTGATTGCATTGTATAATACCTCGTTACCGTAATAACGTGATTGCTTGTCGGTATATGAGGCGGCTATTGTAACCAAACGTTTCAGGTGCTCTACCGGTTCCCAGTTGGTACGGAAAAAGCAGGCATAATCGAGGTCGCTCCATTTACCTTCCGGAAGCATGGAGCGCAGTAATTTTTCCGTTGCTCGGTCTGCTTGCTGTGTGGTGGTTTTAGCATACAGTTCTTCGCGTATCCGTTCAAGTATCTGTTCATATTCATCTTGTGGAATATAGGTTGGGCTTTGGCTTCGCTTTCCGTTGGCGGGATTATAGCGGGTGGAATAGGAAGGGGCCTCACGTTTTATCTCTCCCGCCATTTCCAGGGTAACTACTCCTTTGGCTGCTCTGTTAGTATATATTTCGGCTACGAGGTTGATGTCGTTTTCTGTTCTGCCTTGCGGGTGATAGACCAACCGTATTATGCCTTCCTCACCGGGTTGATAAGCTTTTTCAGTCCATTCGGACGAGGTGCATCCGCAGCCGGTAATGATGTTTTTGATAGTGAGAGGTTTGTCGCCGGTGTTTACGAACCGGAAGTCATGGCTGACATTCCCGTCTTGTTCCCGGATGGTTCCCCAATTGAATTTGGTTTCTGAGAATGTGATTTCTTGTGCCGGTAGCAGACTGTTTACAGTCAGCAGCACGATTCCTAAAGTCAGAATTTTTTTCATAATTCAGCAGTGAGATTAGATTTAGATAAAAAAGAGGTTATGTCAAAAGCCTTTTATCCTTTTGGCATAACCTCATATTATTAGGTGAGAAAAATTATTCCGCTTCGTTGATTGAATTGTCAATCACCTTGATTTTCTGTTTAACCAGCTCTATGTCACCTTTCAACTTCTCGACTTTACGGTTAAGTTCGGTCAGGAGGCTGTTGCCTTTCTTGGACGAAGCCGTCAGGAAGCCTAAGTTGTTTTCGTAAGTCTGCAATTCGTTTTTCATGTTTTCGCAGGCGCGTACCAGTTTGTCCCGTTCACGATAAAGGGCTTGCGGGCTGCCTTCCTGGATACTGCTGATGGACGATTTGAAATTACTCAGCTTCTTGTTGGAAGCACTGATGTTGAAGTGTTCAAACAGCTTGTCTATCCGGCCGTGGTATTGTTTGTAAATTTTGTCTTTTTCTTTGAATGGTACATGTCCTATGCCGTTCCACTCTTTCATAAGTTCGCGGACCTGTTGGGTGGCTTCTTCCACATCCATTGTTTCGTCAATGGCTGTCAGCTTTTCGATAATGGCTTTCTTCTTTTCCAGATTCTCCTGTTCAACGGAACGTTGTGAGGAAGTTGCCTTGTTTTTCTGTTCAAAGAAGTAATCGCAGGCGGAGATGAACCGTTTCCAGATAGCATCCGAATATTTCTTGGCAACGGGACCTACCGTTTTCCACTCTTTCTGGAGTTTGGTCAGTTCGTCAGCTGTTGCTTTCCAGTCGGTACTGTCTTTCAGGGCCTCTGCTTTTTCGCATAAGGCACGTTTCTTTTCAAGATTCCCGTTCATGCCTTCTTTCAGGGATTTGAAGAATTCCCCTTTCTTCTGGAAGAACTCGTCACAAGCTTTGCGGAAACGTTCGAATATCTTCACGTTCATCTTTTGCGGAGCAAAACCGATGGTCTTCCATTTATTTTGCAAAGCGATGATTTCCTGGGTTTTGTTTTCCCAGGAAGCGAAGTTGGTAAGTTCGCTGTAGTCAATGGCCTCGATGATTTCGCAAATTACGGTCTTTTGGTCGAGATTATGTTGCTCGGTCTCTTTCAGGACTTCAAAATGCTGCTGGTGACGGCGGTTCACAGTAGTAGAAGCTGCTTTGAAGCGTGCCCATATTTCATCGCGCAGCTCTTTGGCTACCGGTCCTGTATCGCGGAATTCCTGATGCAGTTTCTGCAATTGGTGGAAAGCGGAAACAACATCCGCTTCGTCTGCCAGTTTCTCGGCGGCTTCGCAAAGGTGGTTCTTGATTTCAAGATTCTTCTTGAAGTCATATTCACGGAATTCGTTGTTCAGTTTTAAAAGGTCGTAGAACTTTTCGACATACAGCTGGTAGTTCTTCCACAGCTCGTTAATCCTGGCTTGCGGCACGATTTTAACCTCATTCCATTGCTGTTGCAATTTCTTGAATTCCGTATAGTTCTTGTTGGCGTCTTCCGGAGATTCCACCAACTCTTTCAGTTCTTCAATGATGGAAAGCTTGATTTGCAGGTTGAGCTCTTTCTGTTTTTCCTGCTCTGCATTGAGTGCGTTTCTTTTTTCCTTGATGACGGACATGGTATTCTTGAATTCCTCTTCCAATGTATCGGCTTGTGGAACGAACTCTTCAATAGCTCCCCCATTCTCAACGAACAGCTTCTTGGCGGCTTCCTGCTCTGAGTTATGTAGTTTGTAGAAAGCCTGTTTCAAACTGTCTATCTCCGATTTGGCAGCATTCTCTACATCTGCAGCAATCGCTTTAAGCTTGTTCAGAATCTCTTCTTTAGTGAGTTTTTGAACTGATTCGGCCGGCTTGTCAGTCAAGGTTACCTCAGCGGGAGTTTCTGTTGTTGCCGGCTCAGAAACCTCTGCTGTTTTTTTGTCTTCTTCTAATTCCACCGGCTTGTCGGGGAGATTAGTGTCATGAGTGTCCGTCATTTGTATTTACTTTTTAGAAACGGGATATCCCGTTCGGGTTACATTAGGTTACAAATTAATGAAATAAAATGATTACTTCATACTTTTTTCATCGTTTTTTTTCGATTTAGCCGTTTCAGGCCAATAGTACGGTGATGCCCATATACATCATCATGCCGATAATGTCGTTGGTGATGGATATGAACGGTCCTGTGGCAATGGCCGGGTCCACTTTCAGCTTTTCGAGTGTCATGGGTACCAATGTTCCGAAAATGGAAGCGAACATGACAACGGCGAACAGACTGATGGATACCGAGTAGGTAACTGTGGCCGTACCGCCGAACCGTACAAAATTGTATATGTACACCAGCAAGGATATGATGGTTGCATTGATTGCCGCCACTACGGATTCCTTGGCGATTTGCTTGAATGTGTCTTTGGTATCCAAAGAACTGTTGGCAAGTCCCTGTACGATAATTGCAGAGGATTGGGTTCCTACATTTCCGCCTGTACCGCCAATCAGAGGGATGTACAGCGCCATTTCGGGATGTGCGGCGAAGGTAGCGTCAAAATTACCCAATATCATGGAGTTGCCGATACCGCCCAGCATACCGATAAGCAACCACGGCAGGCGTGCGGAAGTCTGGCGCATGACGTTGTCGTCCGTCTCCACATCCTGTGACAAACCGGATGCCAACTGATAGTCGCGTTCCGATTGCTCACGAACCTCGTCCATGACGTCGTCTACGGTAATCTGCCCTACCAGGCGGCCTATGCTGTCGACAACAGGTACTGCCACCAAGTCGTATTTCTCGATAATCTGCACCACTTCGTCTGTGGGAGTGTCTACATGGACGGAAATGGGGTCTTTCCTCATTACATGCTTCACTTTGGAGACGGAAGGAGAGGTTATCATTTTCTTTAGCGGGAATACACCTTGCAGCCGTTCGTCATCGTCAATGACATATACGTAGTAGATTTCGTCCAACTGTTCGGCTTGCAGGCGCATCTCTTTCAGGCATTCAGGCATACTCCAGTTCTCGTTGACGGTTACCATTTCCGTACCCATCAAACCACCGGCGGTATCTTCATCGTACTTCAAGAGGTCTACGATGTCTCCGGCCTGCTCTATATCCTCAATATGCGACAGTACCTCTTCTTTTTTCTCCTCGTCGAGGTCACGCATCAGGTCTACGGCATCGTCCGTATCCATATAATCCACAAACCGCTTGGCAATGGTTTCCGAAGGCAGAAGTTCCAGGAATTCTTTCCGGACGTCTTCGTCCATTTCTACCAGTACGTCGGCGGCTGTTTCGTTGTCGAGGAGACGGTAAACGAAGCGTGCCTCTTCGGGCGCGAGGTCATTACACAGTTCGGCAATATCTGCCGGATGCAGGTCGATAAGAAGCGCCTTGACGTTTTCCGCGTCTTTCTGCTCTATAAAGCTTTTGACTTTATCTATGTATTCTTCGTCTATTTCCATAACTCATAGTGTATTGGTAATAGTGTACCGTTAAGGGCTGAAACCGTTAATTTATCATTTTTCTGTCGTCTCTTTCAATGCTGTTTCCACCTGATTGGTCAATTCTATAAACTCCTGTACGGAAAGTTGCTCGGGGCGTTTGTTGAAGAGAGGGTCTTCGGTCAGCGGACATTCTTTGCCGAGTATCGGTTTTATGGAATTACGCAAGGTTTTCCGGCGTTGGTTGAATGTAGTTTTTACAACTTGTTTAAACAGCTTTTCGTCACATCCCAATTGCTGCGTGTCATTGCGCATCATGCGAATAACGGCGCTTTTTACTTTTGGGGGAGGATTAAACACGTGTTCGCTTACAGTGAAGAGGTATTCCACCCGATACCAAGCCTGTATCAGTACACTCAGAATGCCGTATGTCTTACTGCCGGGACCGGCTGCGATACGCTCGGCAACCTCTTTCTGTATCATGCCCGTACAGCACGGTATCAGTTCTTTGTTATCCAGCATCTTGAAGAATATCTGGCTGGATATGTTATACGGATAATTGCCCGTCAGTACGAAAGGCTGTCCGTCGAACAGGCGTTGCAGGTTCATTTTCAGGAAGTCGTCTTCGATGATGTTATCCTCCAGTTGCGGGTAGGCTTCCCGCAGATAGGCCACCGATTCATAATCCACTTCCACAACTTTTACCGTGCGCTCTTTGGGCAGGAGAAATTGGGTCAGCACTCCCATGCCCGGTCCTACTTCCAATATCGGAAGGTTGGGACAGGCGTCTACGGTGTCGGCAATGTCCTGTGCTACTTTCAGGTCTTTCAGAAAGTGCTGGCCGAGAAACTTTTTAGGTTTAACTAATCTCATGTATCAACTAAATCGTTACTTTTGCGGTTCAAAGGTAATCCTTTTCGGCGAATTACGAGTTACAAATCACAAATTACGACGCGTGCCGGATGAATTTTAAGGGAAAACGATGAATAAGATAATAAAAAAAACATTGAAAATCGTGTTGCCCGTTCTTTTGGGCGGTTTTATCCTGTATTGGGTGTATCGTGATTTTGATTTTGAACGTGCGAAAGAACTGCTTTTGCATGGCACTGACTGGGGGTGGATGCTGTTTTCATTGTTTTTTGGCGTAATGAGCCATGTGTTTCGCGGGTGGCGCTGGCGACAGACGCTGGAACCGTTGGGGGCTTATCCTAAAAGGAGCGATTGCGTGGACGCCATTTTCATTTCCTATGCTACCAATTTGATATTGCCTCGTGTGGGTGAAGTGTCGCGTTGCGGTGTTCTGGCTAAGTATGATGATGTATCGTTTTCCAAATCTTTGGGAACTGTGGTCACCGAGCGGTTGGTGGACACCTTGTGTATTCTTTTGATTACGGGACTTACCTTTCTGGCTCAGATGCCTGTGTTTCTCCGCTTCTTTCAGGAAACGGGTACAAAAATTCCTTCGCTGATGCATCTGTTGACATCGCCCTGGTTTTATGTCTCCCTGTTCTGTGTTATCGGCGTGCTGGTGCTTATGTACTATCTGATGCGGATGCTTTCTTTTTTTGAGAAAGTGAAGGGAGTTGTGCTGAATGTATGCGAGGGGGTAATGTCGCTCCGCAATGTGAAGAACATTCCGCTGTTTATTCTCTATACATTGCTTATTTGGGGATGCTATTTCTATCATTTCTATCTGACTTTCTACAGCTTCTCTTTTACGGAACATCTTGGTTTTCAGGCAGCAATGGTGATGTTTGTGGGCGGGACGTTTGCTGTAATCGTACCTACACCCAACGGGGCAGGTCCCTGGCATTTTGCCGTTATCACCATGATGATGCTTTATGGTGTGAATGCTACGGATGCTGGTGCTTTTGCACTGATAGTGCACGGCATTCAAACCTTGCTGGTTGTGTTGCTCGGTATCTATGGCGGGCTACATGTTTCGTTGGTAAACCGTACGAAATGAATGACTTGAATTGATACTTTCACAGAAATATAAACACATAAATAACCCATATGTCTGATACTTTATCATCTGCATTTGCAGATACGAAGCCGCATTATAACATACTCGACGGACTACGTGGAGTGGCGGCATTGACAGTTGTCTGTTTTCACTTGTTCGAGGCTTATGCTACCAGCCATTTGGACCAGAAGATTAATCACGGATATTTGGCTGTTGATTTTTTCTTTATTTTATCCGGATTCGTTGTTGGCTATGCTTATGATGATCGGTGGAAAACAATGCGCATTGCTGGCTTTCTTAAACGTCGGTTTATTCGTTTGCATCCTATGGTCATTATCGGAGCGCTTATTGGAGCTGTAATGTTCTATTTTCAAGGCTGTTCAGTTTGGGATGTTTCACAGGTGCCCGTAGTGGCGCTGATAATTGCTACGCTAATGAATGTTCTTCTGATTCCGGCAACTCCCGGTATGGAAATTCGAGGCGTAGGTGAAATGTATCCTCTGAACGGACCGAGTTGGTCTTTGTTTTTTGAATATATAGGCAATATTCTATATGCATTCTTTCTACATAAGCTCTCTACAAAAGTCCTTTCCATATTGGTGTTGTCAGCGGGTTGCGGACTGGCCATATTTGCTCTTTGGGGGCCGCTTGGCGATATATGTGTGGGCTTTGCTTTGACGGAAGAAAATATAATAGGTGGTTCTTTACGGTTGCTGTTCTCATTTCCGGCGGGATTATTGTTGTCACGTATATTCAAGCCTGTCAAGGTACGAGGGGCTTTCTGGATAGGGAGTTTCTCTATTGTGGTTTTATCGGCGATTCCCAGAATTGGTGGCAGTGAACATTTATGGATGAATGGCTTGTATGATACTATATGCTTTGCCGTTGTATTCCCTTTGTTAGTCTGTCTTGGGGCTTCGGGAAAGACTACGGATAAAGTCACGACACGGGTTTGCAGGTTTCTGGGAGATATATCCTATCCGTTGTATATGGTGCATTATCCTTTTATCTATCTGTATTATGCTTGGGTTAAGAATGAGAACCTTACATTCATACAGTCTCTGCCGGGTGCGGTAGCACTTGTTGCGGGTTCAGTTGTTTTGGCTTACTTATGTCTGAAACTGTATGATGAACCGGTACGCAGGTTTCTATCCCGGCGACTTCGTATAAATTGAACGGGGTTTTACCGATTTTTGCAATTCCGATTAGAGTGATATTGAAAAATAACTCTTATATTTGCGAAAACAACTTTTATAATTATGAGTACAATCTTGCAGTTAGCTCCACAAAATGTGTGGAAGCATTTCTATTCGCTTACTCAGATACCCCGTCCTTCCGGACATATGGAGAGAATAACTGAGTTCTTGGTAAATTTTGGTAAAAGCCTGGGCTTGGAATCATTTGTTGACGAAGTTGGCAATGTCATTATCCGTAAACCTGCTACACCAGGTATGGAAAACCGAAAAGGTGTCATTCTGCAGGCACACATGGACATGGTGCCGCAGAAGAACAACGATACGGTTCATGATTTTACTAAAGACCCTATTGAAACGTACATTGACGGTGATTGGGTGAAGGCCAAAGGTACTACTTTGGGAGCTGACAACGGATTGGGCGTAGCCGCTATTATGGCTGTACTTGAGGCAAAAGACCTGAAACATGGTCCGTTGGAAGCGTTGATAACCAAGGATGAGGAAACGGGTATGTATGGCGCATTCGGCTTGAAACCGGGTACACTAAACGGTGAGATCTTGTTGAATCTTGATTCGGAGGACGAAGGAGAACTTTATATCGGTTGCGCAGGCGGTATTGATATTACGGCTACATTGGAATATAAGGAAGAGACTCCTGCTACTGATTTAGTAGCTCGTAGAATAACTTTGAAAGGTTTGCGTGGCGGACATTCCGGATTGGAAATCAATCAGGGACGAGGCAATGCCAATAAATTGCTTACACGTATCGTACACGATTTGCTGATTGAGTTCGATTGTCAGTTATCAAGTTTTGAAGGTGGTAATATGCGTAATGCCATTCCGCGTGAGGCACATGCCGTATTGGTATTTAACCCCGAAGACATTGAAGGACTGGAAGACTATATCAAGGAATATGAGGTACAGATTAATGAAGAATATACCTCGATTGAAGAAGGCATTGTTGTGAAACTGGAGAACGTGGACTTGCCTGCTGCCATTGTTCCCGAAGAAATTCAGGATAATATGATTAGTGTATTAATGGCTTGTCAGAATGGGGTTATGCGTATGATTCCTACTGTTCCCGATACAGTGGAGACTTCTTCCAATCTGGCCATTGTAACGATTGGCGGCGGTAAGGCTGATGTTCGTATATTGGCTCGCAGCTCTTGCGATACGATGAAAGATTTCCTGGCAGATAGCCTGACTGCATGTTTCTCTATGGCAGGTATGAAAGTAGAACTGAGCGGCAGTTACTCCGGCTGGCAGCCCAATGTGGATTCTCCGATTCTGCATGCCATGACGTTGTCCTATAAGCAACAATTCGGTATAGAGCCGGCTGTAAAGGTGATTCATGCTGGTTTGGAGTGCGGTATTATCGGCGCCAACTGTCCGGGACTTGATATGATTTCTTTCGGACCGACGCTGCGTTCACCGCATTCGCCCGATGAACGTGCATATATCCCGTCTGTAACGAAGTTCTATGACTTCTTGGTTGCTACTTTGGAACAGACTCCCGAAAAGTAATTTTCTTTATACATAACAATGTAAAAGCAGAGTGTAGTTGCGCTCTGCTTTTTTTATTGCTGCCATTTTCATTCTGGTCTGTCAGAATTACTTTGCTTTCCTGACATTTAGTCCTTGCTTGCTGCTGTAATATTGCAGGAAATTGATTTAGGTCAAGAAATATGTTTTAAAACATGTTTTTCTATATGTTTTCACTTGCTATCTTGAACAAAGGCCTTATTTTTGTGTTGTAAAACATAGAAATGATAGGATAACAAGTTATTTTTAAGAATAACAAGATTGATTTTAGGAGGATAACAAAATGAAAAAGTTAAGAAAATTGTTCAGACATTTCGGTGAAGCCGATAAGAACATTTGGGGTTATGTAATGCTTTAAGCATTCATTCCCCCTTTTTAAGAGAGAAAGTAGTTTTCAGTTTTCAAGATGTTAGTTTAGTTTTTTAAGGTTATGAGAAAGAAAATTATGGATTCATTCAGACGTATTCTCGCAGAGGTAGGTCGTAATGAGATGTTGATGATGGGATATACCATCAAGAAATAAAGAAAAAAGTGTTTTCAGGGTATCAGTTTAATTTTTAAGATTATGGGAAAAAAGATTGTAAATTCTTTTAAAGACATTCTCTCCAGAGTTGGTGAGAATTGGATTGAAGCAATGAAGTATTATAACTACCCGAGATGAGTGTAGTAATTGATAAGAAGAGGTTGTGTCAAAATGCTGACACAGCCTTTTTTTATGCGCAAAGCCCAGACTTTCTCAAGCCCGGGCTTTGTTATTACCCAAAGTTTTCGTATCTTTAGGCATAAAGTTTTTCGTTATGGCAAAGTTACATTTTCGTCCTTACATTCCCAACCAAACCGTTCTTTTTCCACAA
>NZ_JACOOD010000072.1:0-11544 GCF_014287405.1 Bacteroides sp. NSJ-48
TTTGGCTGCTAAACCTTATTTGCGGGGGAATACCTAAAGATACAAAAAAGCCAACTAATTCGCAATACTTTGTGTATGAATTAGTTGGCTAATTTTATACTATTTAATGAATGTCCCTAATTAATTTAATTCTGATACTGCAAAGATAGGGGCTTTCCGCTTTTCCCGCAATCCCCTAAAATGGGTATTCTTCTATCAATTACTAGCTATATATAGTGGTTCAGGCGTTTGCATAACTATGCATCCCTCCAAGAACATAATTTACCCCGAAATAGGTCATTAAGACGGTCAGGAAAGCAAGAATCATATAGATATGGAAGAATAGAGGCTTGCGGAAAATGCGCAGGCTTTGTGAATGGAAGGCTACTCCATATACCAGAAAAGTAATCAGTGCCCATACTTCTTTCGGGTCCCACGCCCAGTATCGTCCCCAGGAAACGTTTGCCCAAACTGCTCCCAGAAAGATGCCTGCTCCTAAAAAGAAGGTGGCAGGGTAGAGCAGCAAACGGCTGACTAGCGTCAACTGTTCTATCCGGTTGTCTTGTATAGCGTCGTTTCCGGAGACATTGTTTTCCGATTCTTTTTTCCGGAGGCATAATGCCAGTATTCCGTTTAGCATGATGAATGCCAATAGGGCATAAGACATCATAATCAATGAAACATGAATACTTAGCCATGGAGAGACGAGCACCGGCATTAATGGGGTTATCTGGGGATTCATTTGTCCCAGATAGGATACCAACAAAGCAAAGCCGGAGAGGAGGAATCCGAATGGAAGTATAAATGAGAATCTTCGATGGAGCAGACAGGCTATCAAAAGAATACAAAGAGCCATAAACTGCATGGTTTCGTAACCGTTACTAAGTGGAATACGACCGCCAATGTACCAGCGCAGGCAATATCCTGCTAGATGGAATATGAAAGCAAGATAGAGTGCAACAGAAAAGAAAGTTCCTGCCATGCGGGAAATCGTTTTGGCTTTGGGCGAGAGGATATTTCTTTGCAGGCTGTTATGAAGTAGAAGCAGGAAAGACAACACTCCCAATGACAGATTTATCATAAAAAGAATCTTGCTGAACGGAATCCGGTTGTAGAGTAATTCTGCTTTCACTTCCAGTTCGGAGAGAGGTTGCACGCTGCCATCAGTGGGTAATGGATGGATGAATGTTCCTTTTTCCAACATCAGGATCAGGCCTACTTTTTCATCTGTTTCCTGGATTGCTTTGGCGAGTTTGCTTTGTTGTCCTTGTTCACGTTGCCAATGTTCACGGAGACGATAAACAGAACCGTCAAATAAATCAGTTAATCGAGCATAAGGTGTTTGTAAGTTTAATAAATGCTGTAATTCTGTATTTTTGATGCATATCAATGGCTCATTTCTCCACACTTCCGGATAAAGTAACCAGCCACCTATCACTTGTTCAGGTGTCAATCCTTTATATGAAGCTTCTCCTGTCAGTTTCTGAATGAAATCACGGGCTAATGTGTTGAAAGGTACTACCCGGTCGTGATAAATAACCTGTTCCTGTGCTAAACTGTCCGCTTGTGTTCGTTTCAATGCAGGAAGGAGTTTTTTTTGTGCTTGCATGTTACCTGCAAGGCAGAAAATAAACAGTATAAATACACCTCCTTTTTTAAGTAGCGGGTGGTTTAGCAGGCGTCGGAAATCACTACTGCGGGAAAATAGTAGCCAAATCATGGAGAGACCGAGCAGGATATATCCCGCATAAGTCACTCCTGTTCCCCATGGATCATAATTGACAGTCAGCCAGCTCCCTTTTCCGTCATCATCGAAAGATGACTGATAGAAACGGAAACCTTGTGATGTAAATATACGATTCATTGAAATCTGTTCGTGTAATAGAACATTTTTCTGTCCGGGAAGAGAGTAGGTGATATAGCTGATGTAGTCTGCCGGTGCTTCTGTTCCGGGATAGTATGCTATACGGAAACTATCTAGTTGTATTGTGAATGGCAGATCAGCTTTTCTGCCGCTTTCCGATTCCTGGAAACTGTCTATTGTTGCCCCCGGAAGCAAGTGTACGTATCCTTTTTTGCTTCCGATAAACGTAATCATGGCCCCCACCAAGATAACGAGGAGGGAGCCATGAAACAACAATATGGGGAACCGTCGCCATAAAGCGCGTCGGATGAGAGCAACAAGTGCAATGGTGGCAATTGTTCCCCACAAACAACAAAACCAGCATGTATGATATATATTTCTTTCTACAAAATCTGTCCCATACGCTTGTTCTACGAAAGTAGTCACAGCGAGTAGTCCCACCAGACAGATATATAAGATAATAAGTAACCTTTTCAACTGTATAATCTTTTATGATATTAAAATGGAGCGTATTCCTTATTCTTACATTCTTTCACTCCCATACATTCCATCTCAATCAACCATCCGGGACGGCATACCGGAGCATGAACAAATACTTTAGGAGTATGTGGGAAACGTTTGTCATACATTGCTTTAACAACTGCATAGTCGGCTATGTCACGCAGATATACAATCATTTGTCCCAAATCTTCAAACGTGCAGTCCGCTTCTTTCAACAGGGTTTCCACATTCTCCCACATTCGTTCTGTCTGTTTGCGGATGTTGCCGGGATATACCACTTCGCCTTTGTTGTTGATACTTGCCGTTCCTGAAATAAATACCTGTCGGCGGTCGCCATAATCTACATACGTGCCACGTTCAAAGCTTACTCCATATTCATAAGTTGGGTTCAGATGGGTAGGAGCATAGAGGAAATGAATCTGTTCCGGTTGCAGTCCTGCTACGGCGTAAGTATCCATTTGTACCAGTACTTTCGGGTCGGCATGCCGGCCGTCGATGCCTGTGCTGGAAATATAATGTGTTTTTTCTGTCAGGTTTTGGGTGACGAAAACTTCATTACGTGCTTTCACTACTCCGGCATAATTCACATCTACATTTTGCACGAAAAACCATGTGCGGATACAATTGTCTGCCAGTTTACAACCTTGTTCCATGAGTTGCATCACATAGTCATTCAATAATAGACGGGTCTGGTATTCCGAATTGGCGGCACGATTGAATGCACTACCGCCCCAGAAGTGGCGATAGGCACTGTGTTTCACCTCAAAAAGCCCGTTATGTAAGACTTGTGTCTGTACGTCTGTCAACAGGTAAACCCATAAGGCAATTTTTGTTCCGTCCAGCGGGGGCTGTTCCACAATGGAAAGTGCGCAGTCCGAACCTTCGGTTGTCAATGCCAGTAGTGTATCTGCCTGATTGGCAGCGTCACTAAGGAAATAACGTTTGAGGATGGCAACTGCTCCTTTCAATTCTTGGGTAAGTAAATAATCGTAGGTGTTTAATACTGCATTCAGCTGTTCTTCGTATGTATCTTCCGGTTTAGTAGAATGAATGATAATATGATACTCTGAAGCTTCTCCTCCTGCATTATATTTAAAAATCTCTGTTAGCGTCTTTTCAGACTGAATATTCTGTTGTTTTTTGTTGTTCATATCAGTTGGGTAAATAACTATTTATTCTTGCGCACCGTTATTGATCCAGTCGTCAATAAGGGTCAAAATCGGGGATGATACTATTTCTTTTGAGTGATCGTATCCCCAGGTTGAACTAATAGTGGTATTTAATAATGTGTGCAATACGCTTTCTTGCGCACTGCCCGGCTTGACGAGTAACATGCCATCTACTTTCTTCGACGGGCGGTTGACCAGTGCCTTGTAACTTTTGCCTTCTGTCAGATACAGGTTGGCTGCTGCCGAACTACCTCCACCATGACAGTGTGCGCATGTCGTATTAAATACTTTTTCTTGAATGCCATGGTACATACCTACATTTACAGTTCCCACATCCATAAGGATGGTGTCGTCAACTGCTGTAAGGTCGTCCATTGACTGAAAACTGATAACTCGTTTTCTCAATTTATTAATAACGCACAATTCAATAGTGGTTACTTTATCACTGACTCCTGTCATCGTAACCTGGATCTCATCATCTTCGACCGCCGGAATTGTTTTGGTGACAACGGCATACTCGCTCTCATCACTGAAGCCTGCCACTACAACACTATAACCATCGGGCCATTTACTGATACCATTGATCTTACCGCTCATCTTCAGCGTGCGTCCTTCTTCTGATAGGGTCTCTGTCTTTTCGTAAATACGTCCGTCATCGCATGATGTGATGTATGCCAATAACAGTAGATAACCCCCGAAAAGAATGTATTTTTTCATAAACAAATCCTTTCTTGTGCTATTTAGAATGTGTACTGAAGTAGAATACTGGCCGAATGTACTGCCAAACCTAAATCGTCGTTATCCCGATCAAGTTGGGTATCATGACCTTTACGGGCAATATACTGGTACATCGCTTGTAACTTCAGATTACAGTTCTTGAAAAAATAGTTCATACCCACGGCTGGCATATTTAGAAAACCATTGGTGTCCATTCCGTTACGGTTGAAGAAATCATAGCGTGCAGCTGCTTGCAGACGGGGGGCAACGAAGTAACCACCTTGTACATAGCCGCCCAGGTAATTATATGACTCGGAAATCTTTTGTCTTTTTGTGAAGCCAACATTCATATAATAGACTTCAGCACCGAGGTAAAGTTTGTTCTTTAGCATTGCAAACTCCAATCCGGCACGATAATCATTGGTACTTTCATTTTCACTTTCTACATTGATAGAGGTAGAAATACCAAACATGATTTTGTCTTCATTCAGCCTGTTCGGATTTCCCTGTGTAGCGGGCATCACTCCTTTAGGCATATAGGTGAAACGTCCGGCGTACAGTAAAGACGGAATGTGCCAGTCATCACTAAATGTTTTTGTTGCTGTATTTACTGCTGCACCCGTACCGTTGAATAAACCGATTTCATACCCGAATTTATCAGCTACCAAACCGTGAATCTCTACACCTAAATCGAATCCGGTGCCAATATTGGGTGTTACCGCATTCAAAGAATAGGGGAGGATAACGGGAGCAGTCAGTGATACTGGCAAACTAGGTAACAATGTTTCTCCCAGTGTTGTCAGGTAGGCATGTGAAAACGGAGTTTTGAATTTACCGACCCGGATGGCAAACTGCTTTTTCAGTTGAACATCAAACCAGGCTTGTTGAAGTAATGCACCTCCGCTGGCTGCCGCATTTATGGAAAGGTTGAAAGATACTTTATCGAAAGCCTTTCCGGTGAATCCGAGTACGGCGTAAGGAACTGAAAATCCGGAGTTGGCTATGTTATCTTGATTGTATGCTTTATCCAGTCCTTCATCGTCGTACCAATTGAAGTTTGCACTGGTCTGTACGAGCAGATAGGGTTTGAATACAAAATCTCCTTTCTTGGTTTCGATAGTGAATCCTTCTCTTCCAGCTAATGATACTACACCATTTTCTGTATCTTCTTCATGTTGTGCCATAGCGGCCAAAGGCATTATGGCAGTCAGCATGGCAATGATTATAAATCTCTTCATAATTACTTTATATATACTACTTTTAGTTTAAAGTGAATTTAAAAATGCAATCAGCGCATCCCGGTCTTCCTTACTCATATTCTTAAATAAGTTCTTTGATGCTTCTCCTTCTCCGCCATGCCACATGATGGCTTCTGTCAGATTGCGGGCACGTCCGTCATGCAAGAAATAAGTATGTCCGTTGACCTTTTCTTGTAAGCCGATTCCCCAAAGAGGGGTAGTACGCCATTCGTTTCCACGTGCCAGCCCGCTTACATAGTTGTCGTTCAGTCCGACTCCCATAATTTCAGAACCCATATCATGTAATAGATAATCAGAATAAGGGTGAATCGTTTGACCGCCTAACCACGGGAGTTGAGTATTATTTAATAAAACACTACCACGTGTCTTAGTGTGTAAAGTGGTCACATGACAGAGATGACATTTGGCTTTATAGAAGTTCTGTTCCCCTTTGATTACTTGCGGATCGTTTACATTACGCCGGGCGGGAACACCAAGACTTTGCATATAGAGATCTACGTTTTCCATCTCTTCTGTGCTGACATCCAGTTGGTCGTAAGAAAGCCCCATCATGCTGCCTTGGTTTACTTGTATTTGTCCTTCACAGATTTCTTCCGGATAGCGGCTGTTGGTAACGCCCATATCACTGGAGAATCCCAATTCTACAGTTAAATCGGCATGTTGAGCTTTGTTGCCGGACAATCCCAGACTTCTCACTCCGCGTTCGGTGATGTAATTACATCGTCCGCTGATTCCATATTCGGGATAATTACTTTTTGCTGCAAGTGCTTCAATTTCAACAGGATCTAGTGCCATCATTTGCCCCATGCCTACATGGCGTAATGGAATACGTACGGTACAAAACAAATCTTCCGGTTTGATTTCTTCGGCATACCATTCGGATATAGTATAATTGGGTTTGCAAAGCGTGTAGGCTTCTCCATCAGGGAAAGAAAATGTCTCGTAAGTGTATTCCACAGACAGTTTGCCTTCCGGTTGCACTCCATAGATTGCCTGGTCATGAAGCACACGTCCATAATCTTGAAAGAAAGCTCCGTTTTTACGGGATATGTAGACTAGCATGGAAGAGAATCCATAGCTGCCCGATCCACCCTCTGTCCATAAAGAGGGTTTGGTACGTCCCGCATTCCGGTGGCAACTGCCGCACGAATAACCGGCATAAACGGGGCCAAGTCCGCCGCCATGCCCGTTGTTGCTTGTACGTACATCGTCATATAGCCTGTCGCCTCGGGTGAAACGTACATCGTATGCTCCTGTTATCCAATCTGCAGGCGTGTCATAAGCAACAGACGAATTCAAGAAAATAGTTGATGTTCCGGCTGATAGAGCATAGCCCTCCGGAATCTCGATATCCAATATGTCAATTCCGTCATCATCACAGGCAGAGCATGCCAACAGGCAAAAGAAAGAGAATGAATATTTTAGAAAGTGATTCATTGTTTATTGACTTTGTTTCAATAATATGTTTTAAACATACCAAAGAAGTAAAGGTGGATCATTGAATTCCAACCTTTACTTCTCAATAATATCTTAGCTAAGATAAAGCTTTATTGTACTTTACGTGGTTCACCGTTTTTGTAGAGAAGGAATTCCAATGTGTGGAAACCGCGTACATTTTGTGCCGATTCGACAGCAGCTTCATCATCACCTTCACTCCATTCGAGATCACTCCAACTTTGAGAATTCAGTATTTGTACAATAGCGTTCTGATCCAGAGGCCAGCTGTCCATGTTAGGATCAAGTCCCATTTCGTCTACCGGACCGAATAAGAAAGCTTCGCTCTTTTCCCATGGTTCACGAGCAGTGATCCAAGCATCACAAGCTGTTTCAAAAGCACTATTTGACGGATTGTCTGCAAGGGCTATTACTGCATTGTAGAGAGCGTCATTTTTTTCTTTCAAACTTTTGTAGGTAGGCACTACTACTGCATCTACATATTGTGTTACTACAGGATTAAGTACTGTGTCCGTATTGATATTGTTGCTATTATTTGCAATATAGGATTTTAAGTCATTCTTCAGTATACTTTCCAGCTCTGCACAAGCATCCATAGCTGCTACCGTTTCGTTACTGGGAATATGATTACGGAAAGGTTGCGGAATATCCTGAATGGCTTTTGCCGCTTTTTGGATAGCATTCTTTATCTTGGTATCTAATGATGAATTAACACCGGCGATAACAGTAGATAAAGAATTAGCATTTATATTACCGTCTAAAGAACCGTAATATGCATTCCGGATGGAATAAATGTTATTGGTATAGTCATCACGAGAATGCCAGCTGTACCAGGATTCCACAGCATATAATGCTTCTTCAGTATTTCCGGCTTTATACAAGTTGTATGGGTCACCAATTTTGGCTGTACCGACTTCATTGGCAATTTCCGCGCATTTATCCACGATTTCTTCCACACAGCTCAAGGCGCTTGCGTAAGGAGAGGCACTATGAGCCTTGAACAGGGAAGCATAGCTTTCACCTCCTTTATAGCTTGAATTCCATGCGTTGTAGAGATTGGTTGCATCTGTTTTTAGAAGTGCTGCTACATTTCTCATGTAGTTATGCCAGCTTGATGCATTTTCAGGAGTGTAATCAATATTAGCAGGATCTACTGTTGGGTTGTCATCATCACTGCTGCAAGAAGTTGTTGTGAATGCTAATCCCAATATTAGGGCTGCGACATAAAAGAATTTTGTTTTCATCATATAAAAATTAAATAATTGATTATTTGTTATTTCTTAATAAACCATCCTATATAGGCAATTCCAATAGAAAATTCGTTTTCACTGTTGTATGACTTTGATACGCCAAAAACTTTATTTGTACCAATCTGGCGGGTTGCATAGTCTGCTTTTATCACTAAGTTTGGCAAAGCGTACCAATTTAATCCCGCTGTCCACATACTTACTTGGCAACGCTTTTCCATCGTTTGCCCTTTTTCCCCTTTCTCTTGTGGGTTGTAGTATTCATAGCGGGCAAATGGATAGATTACCGGAATCTTTTTATTGTCTCCGAAGACCGAGCGGATATTAATACCGGCTTCTGCTGCATAACTTACGGCATTCTTCGCTACCGGAGCCAGACGGCTGTAAGGCGATTTATTGGATAATTTGACATTTGCCTGACTTACTCCTAATGAATTTCCTAAATTTCCATATAAGATATTACCGCGTGCCGTTACATATTTATTGCGATACTGTGCATCTGCGGTGAAGATTCTTATCGGAATTTTTCCATAGCTTGCATAAGTCTGTTCTTTATCAGAGTTGGCTCCTGCATCTGCACAATAATAAAATGATGCACCTACACGTAAATTGGGAACTCCTTTATAGTCTAAACGAAATACATACGCGGGAGAAGTGAAGTTGTCTTCCTCAAAGATTCCTTGTTTGCCACTACCTACCCATGTGTTACGATCGAATCCATTAGGATTCAGGCCTGCTACCACCATAGCTTGATAATCGAAGCTTGCATACCCTTTTCCGAAAGAACCAAAGATTTCCAGACCATTTTCATGCCAGGTAGAAGGCAAAAGGCTTGTTTCACCTTCCGGGCGTGAAGTTCCGAAGAAATTGATCGGTTCATGGTGTGCGTTAGTCAATCCTACCGGAACAATAATATGTCCGGCACGTACATTGAGGGAGCGGTGAATTAAACGTGTGATGTGAAATTGTTCGATAGCTACTTCACCTCCTTTTTCAACTTCTGTTTCGTATTCACCGTTTTCGGTGTTTTCTAATTCGAAAGCTGTACCTGTTCCACCAGATTCGAACTCAATCTCTGCACCGAGTATCCATTTGGAATTGAACTTATAATCAAAAGCTAAAACGAAACGGGGAATTGAAATGGTATTCCTGTTTTTCTTTGGATTACCATCGTTTCCTCCATAGAAACGGTTGATGCCATAATCTTTAAAATTAGCGACCATTTCACCGTATCCTCCAAAACGGAATTTTGTATATTCTTCTGTAGAAGAAGAATTACTACTTTTGGAAATTTCTTTTGTCTCCTGTGCTGGAATTGTAAGAGAAGGTAGGAGACTAAGAATAACGATTGCTGTTATTTTTCTCATCTTTTTAATAATTTTATCGGCTGCAAAGTTAGATGAGGTTAAAAAATGTGGCAATACCTAATATTAGGCATAGTTGTTTCTTAAATTCAGTATATGTAGGTAATTTTAATCTAAAGAGTAAAAAAAATATAGTAGTAGATGAAATAAAACAGACAAAGGTGTATATCAGTAAAAATTATCATACTGAAATACACCTTTGTCTGTTGTTAGTGTGTAGAGTTGTCTTTATTATTTCATAGCGTCACCGATTTTGTTTGTAATTGAGCGAATCGTTTCTTCTACAACCAGTTTCCTTGAGTATATCTACCATCAGGAAACTACCTTTTCAGAAACGATTCAACTCAGACAAACTACATACAAACAAAGCTAAACTTATGCTAAGGTTATCGCTTAAACTGCCATCTTTATACCTTCTTTTTTACTGCAATATCGTTTGCATTGCTGGCAAAGGTCATATCCCAGCATAGCTCCTAAAATAAAATCTTCTTCGGCAGTCAGTTGGTTTAAAGGACGGATGATGATGTGCCGCATGGCTTCCATACATTCTGCCTTTCCAAAAAACAGGTTAATTTTATTGGTACCTACTTCCTGTATCATATAACTGATCTTTTGATTTTTCAATCGGCGGATGGCAAATTCTTCGTGCTCTTTACTCATTGTGTAAAGTATCATGTTGCGTACGCCTTTCTTAAACTCATAAATATGATTAAGAAAAATTCGGATTTCGCCGGGGATGATTCTTTCAGTTGCCATGATGCAAAGTATTCTTTTTATGTTAAGGTAAAATTAGCTAATTTCTTGTTTCACTTGTTCAGCCCATACGCTGATACGTTCGTCTGTTTTGCTATCTTCGTTGACTTCGTCAAGTGGAAGACCTACAAACTTACCGTCTACGACGGCAATGGAGGAATCGAAGGTATAGCCTGCAGTATCTGTTGCTCCACAGAATTTGCAGTGGGTATCTTTCAGATCTTCATAAAGAATACCTATTGCGTCACAGAATGTGTCGCTATACGAGTCAGAGTCGCCGCAACCAAACAGGGCTACAGATTTGTGGGATAAATCACACTTCTTTAAAACTTTTACTCCATCGTACCAGTCGTCTTGAAGTTCGCCTGCTCCCCATGTGGAAGAGCCGAGCACCAATACGTCATATTCATTGACTAATGCCTCTGTTAGCTTGGATACATCAAATACATCTGCCGATGGCACATCTAATTTCTCTGCAATTCGACGGGCAAGATCTTCTGTTGTTCCGGTTGTGGAACCATAAAATACACCAATTTTATTCATCTTTGATTCGTTTTTAAATGTAACGCTGCAAAGATAGAGGGTCTTAAAGAAATAGGAAATCCCCATTTATAATGGAAGATTTGTCTCCTTCTCATTATAAATGGGGATATATGGAATAAAAAATGGTCGATCTTTTTCGGGATATTCAGTAAATATCCCTAGAAAATACAATGGCATATGAAGATGGCAAAGTATCATCACTTCATATGCCATTTTTATTGTCATTTTTCTGAATTTATCATATATTCTTACTCAACAGGACATGACGTTCCGGAAGAGGTCTGATGACCTCTTCTGATTCTGTCAGTAAAATCATGTCATGCCGCTTTGACTGCTCTGTTTCTGATCTTGTCTATCATCAGTACGGCATTTGCTGTATGTATTCCGAAGAAAATCCATAGGATTTCCGTCTTTCTCTTCCGTGCCTTTATCCTTGAGAGTGAGTAATGTTGCTTCTGTGTACCGAAGCTTCCCTCAAGTCGGGTAGTCCTTTCTTTAGAGAGTTCACTTCTGAGAACCTTTCTCAAGGATTCATCCCTGGCCGCCCTTCCCTTGTGTACAAAGGAGGTGGATATCAAGGAGTCTGATCATACGGCGCTTGAGCATCCTTGTCCTTGAAGCCTTCCTCTTTCTTTTCTTGCAGTAGGACAGATAGGACTCCGCCACATCCGCATACTTGTTGCGCGGACGTCT
>NZ_JACOOD010000073.1:0-11437 GCF_014287405.1 Bacteroides sp. NSJ-48
TAAACTGATAAAAGAAGGAAAGGGGCTCATTACAGTTGCCAAATATATGTTTATGGGACTATTTATAACCCGATATAATTGGAATATAGCAACTTGTTGCCAAATGCATGAGGAAAAAGTAGCATAGCCAAAAGAAAATATAGCAGAACTTAAAATATAAATGAGGTTGTGCCAACGTTTTGACACAACCTCTTTCTTTTATGCCTTGCCGCGCGGAGATTATTCCGCGCTGAATTTCTTTACCTGCTCTGCGATAAGTTCCGCATCATCGAAATAGTTAATCTTCATGGCACGACGCACGTCGTCCAATGTCGCTGCGGCTGTTTCGCGTGCCGCTTCACAGCCTTTCTTCAGCATATCATAGATAGCTGGAATATCTTTTTCGAATTCCTTGCGGCGGTTACGAATCGGCTCCAAGGTTTCCTGCATGATATTGTTGAGGAAGCCTTTCACTTTCATATCGCCTAAACCACCACGTTGATAGTGGGCTTTCAGTTCTTCCAGAGAAGGATAGTCGGGCAGGTAACGTTCGAAGTGTTCGGGGCGGCAGAAAGCGTCCAAATAAGTAAATACGGTATTCCCCTCAATCTTGCCCGGGTCTTGTACGCGCAGATGATCGGGGTCGGTGTACATGCTCTTCACTTTCTTCTGAATCTCGTCGGCTGTATCGGAAAGGTAGATACAGTTGCCCAAAGACTTACTCATCTTGGCTTTTCCGTCTGTACCCGGCAGACGCAGACAGGCTGCATTGTCAGGCAGAAGGATTTCCGGTTCTACCAATGTGTCGCCGTAGATAAAGTTGAAGCGGCGTACGATTTCACGGGCTTGTTCAATCATCGGTTCCTGATCTTCGCCAACGGGAACGGTGGTGGCGCGGAACGCCGTGATGTCCGCAGCCTGGCTGATAGGGTAGGTGAAGAACCCCACCGGAATACTTGTTTCAAAGTTGCGCATCTGGATTTCCGTCTTTACCGTCGGGTTACGTTGCAGGCGCGATACGGTGACAAGGTCCATATAATAGAATGTCAGTTCGCACAATTCCGGAATCTGCGACTGGATAAAGATGGTACTCTTCGTAGGATCCAATCCGCAAGCCAGATAGTCGAGAGCTACTTCGATAACGTTCTGACGTACCTTTTCCGGGTTTTCCATGTTATCTGTCAATGCTTGTGCATCGGCTATGAACACGAACGTTTTGTCATACAGTCCGGAGTTCTGCAACTCCACTCTGCGTCTTAATGAGCCTACATAATGTCCGATATGCAGGCGTCCCGTGGGGCGGTCGCCCGTAAGGATGATTTTTTCTTTTGCCATATCTGTATTGATTATTTTTTCTTCATAAAACGCTGTCTGTTATAATGGAATGCAAAGATACCATTATTTTTATCGAATGCAGTGTATTACTTTAAAAATTAAACAGTGAAAGTACGCTCTGTCGTTCAAACCTCGTTATAACATCCGGGAAGGCTGATGCTTGCTTTTCTGTTTTATCCTCCATATCTTTTGGTGTCTGTTTGATTTTTCTTCAAGAAGTATCCTTCCTACTATATTCAAAGATTGCATTGCGGTAAAAGTAACTATTCTTTTCGGATAAGAAATTTATTCCTTTGATTAATTTGCTCAAATCGTAAATAAGTCGTTACTTTGCAGAAATTTTAGAGATAACTATGCAATCGCAGGAAAAGAGAAGTACATATAACCTACGTTCGAATGAATTTCATTCGCTGGCTGTCGGTTTCTCTTTTTCCGAAAACGATATTTTTAGTTCTTTGGTAATGCGTTAATCCTTATTCGGGGTAACGCATTTTTTTTGTGCCGGAATGTGAAGAATGAACTTAAATAGACAATAAGAGAATATGGAAAAGAATTTGAAGAAAGTGCTTGTCTTGGGCTCGGGTGCGCTCAAGATCGGTCAGGCCGGAGAGTTTGATTATTCCGGTTCGCAGGCTTTGAAGGCTTTGCGCGAAGAAGGTGTGGGTTCGGTATTGGTAAACCCGAATATTGCTACAATTCAGACATCAGAAGGTATTGCCGATAAAGTTTATTTCTTGCCGGTAACTCCTTATTTCGTAGAAGAAATCATCAAAAAAGAACAGCCGGACGGCATTCTGCTGGCTTTCGGCGGACAGACTGCGCTGAACTGCGGTACGGAACTTTACCTGAACGGTACTCTGCAGAAATACGGCGTGCGTGTGTTGGGTACTTCGGTAGAGGCTATCATGTACACGGAAGACCGCGACCTCTTTGTGAAGAAGCTGGATGAGATTCCTATGAAAACTCCGAAGAGCCACGCTGTGGAAAGCATGGAAGATGCCTTGAAAGCTGCCCGCGAAATCGGCTATCCGGTAATGGTACGCTCGGCTTATGCTTTGGGTGGTTTGGGCAGCGGTATCTGTCCGGACGAGGAAGCGTTTGTCAAACTGGCTGAAAGTTCTTTCACGTTCTCCAAGCAAATCCTGGTGGAAGAATCCCTGAAAGGTTGGAAAGAAATCGAATTCGAGGTAATCCGCGACGCCAACGACCACTGCTTCACCGTAGCAAGTATGGAAAACTTCGACCCTCTGGGCATCCATACCGGTGAGTCTATCGTGGTTGCTCCTACCTGCTCGCTTACCGACGACCAGGTGAAGATGTTGCAGGAACTTTCTACCAAGTGTATCCGTCACCTCGGCATCGTGGGTGAATGTAACATTCAGTATGCATTCAACGCCGAAACCAACGACTATCGCGTAATCGAGGTGAACGCCCGCTTGTCCCGTTCTTCTGCATTGGCATCCAAAGCTACCGGTTATCCGCTCGCTTTTGTTGCCGCCAAGATTGCATTGGGTTATACGCTCGACCAAATCGGTGAAATGGGAACTCCGAATTCTGCTTATGAAGCTCCGCAATTGGATTATCTGATTTGTAAGATTCCCCGTTGGGACTTGACGAAGTTTGCAGGTGTGTCTCGCGAAATCGGTTCAAGCATGAAGTCTGTAGGTGAAATCATGTCTATCGGCCGTTCTTTCGAGGAAATTATCCAGAAAGGTTTGCGTATGATAGGTCAAGGCATGCACGGCTTTGTGGGTAATGATAGTGTGGAATTCGAAGATTTGGATCACGAATTGGCTCATCCCACCGATCTGCGTGTGTTCGCTATCGCCCAGGCTCTGGAAAAAGGCTATACAATCGACCGTATCTTTGAGCTGACGAAGATTGACCCTTGGTTCCTCGGCAAACTGAAGAACATCGTAGACTATAAGAATAAACTCTCACAATATAATAAGGTGGAAGATATTCCTGCCGATGTGCTGCGTGAAGCGAAAGTGCTTGGTTTCTCCGACTTCCAGATTGCACGTTTCGTACTGAATCCGGAAGGTAATATGGAAAAGGAAAATCTTATGGTACGCGCCCGTCGTAAGGAACTGGGTATTCTTCCGGCTGTGAAACGTATCAATACCGTCGCTTCCGAGCATCCGGAACTGACGAACTACCTTTATATGACGTATGCCGTACAAGGGTATGATGTGAACTATTATAAGAATGAAAAATCGGTAGTTGTATTGGGTTCGGGAGCTTACCGCATCGGTTCTTCCGTTGAGTTCGACTGGTGTTCGGTGAACGCTATCCAGACTGCACGCAAGTTGGGGTACAAATCCATCATGATTAACTATAACCCCGAAACTGTATCTACCGATTACGATATGTGCGACCGTCTGTACTTCGACGAACTTTCTTTTGAACGTGTGCTCGATGTTATCGACCTCGAACAGCCGCGCGGCGTAATCGTATCCGTAGGCGGTCAGATTCCTAACAACCTGGCAATGAAACTCTATCGCCAGTCTGTTCCTGTATTGGGTACTTCGCCTGTATCTATCGACCGTGCAGAGAACCGTAACAAATTCTCTGCCATGCTCGACCAGCTCGGCATCGACCAGCCGGCTTGGCAGGAACTTACCAGTCTGGAAGATGTGAAGGGCTTCGTTGAGAAAGTAGGCTATCCGGTATTGGTGCGTCCGTCGTATGTGCTTTCCGGTGCTGCAATGAATGTATGCTACGATGAAGAAGAATTGGAGAACTTCCTGAAAATGGCTGCCGAGGTTTCCAAGGAATATCCGGTAGTGGTTTCTCAGTTCCTGCAGAATACGAAAGAGATTGAGTTCGATGCCGTGGCACAGAACGGCGAGGTGGTGGAATATGCCATTTCCGAGCATGTTGAGTTTGCCGGTGTGCACTCCGGTGACGCTACGCTGGTATTCCCGGCACAGAAAATTTACTTCGCTACGGCACGCCGTATCAAGAAAATCAGCCGTCAGATTGCAAAGGAACTCAATATCTCCGGTCCTTTCAACATCCAGTTCCTGGCACGTAACAATGAGGTGAAAGTTATCGAATGTAACCTGCGTGCTTCACGTAGTTTCCCGTTTGTATCCAAAGTGCTGAAACGTAACTTTATCGAGACGGCCACGAAGATTATGCTGGATGCTCCTTACTCTCGTCCGGACAAGTCGGCGTTTGACATCGACTGGATTGGCGTGAAGGCTTCCCAGTTCTCATTCTCCCGCCTGCATAACGCAGACCCGGTATTGGGCGTGGATATGTCTTCTACGGGTGAGGTAGGCTGTATCGGCGACGACTTCTCCGAAGCATTGCTGAACTCCATGATTGCTACCGGTTTCAAGATTCCGCGTCCAGAAAAAGGTGTGATGTTCTCTTCCGGTGCAATGAAATCGAAAGTGGACTTGCTGGATGCCAGCCGCATGCTTTTTGCGAAGGGATATAAGATTTACGCTACGGCAGGTACCGCTGCATTTCTCAATGCGCACGGTGTAAGCACCGAAGCCGTGTTCTGGCCAGATGAACGTGCCGATGCGGAGAATAATGTAATGACAATGATTGCCGAACATAAGTTCGACTTGATTGTAAATATTCCGAAGAACCACTCTAAACGCGAGCTGACCAACGGTTACAAGATTCGCCGCGGTGCTATCGACCATAATATTCCGTTGATTACGAATGCCCGTCTGGCAGGTGCTTTCATTGAAGCTTTCTGTGAGATGAAGATGGAAGATATCCAAATCAAGAGCTGGCAGGAATATAAATAAGCCGGTTGATATATTATTGTAATAAAGCGGACATCCGGCAACGGGTGTCCGTTTTCCTTAAATAAGTATTGGCATATGATAAAGAATATATTATTTGATATGGGCGGTGTGATATTCCGCCAGAATTCGGAAGAGGCTTTCCGCCGTTTTCGTGAAGCGGGAGTGAATACGGATGAGTATATGGGAGAATACGGCCAAAAAGGCTTTTTCCTGGATGTAGAGACGGGAAAGATTGATGCCGGTGAGTTTTGCCGGAGAATGGCTGAGGCTGCCGGGCGCGAATCTGTCAGTTGGGATGAGGCGCAATATTGCTGGCTGGGCTTTATACGTGATGTGCCTCTGAACCGGCTTCACAGTTTATTGAAGTTAAAAGAGGAGTATCACATTTGCCTGCTTAGCAATACTAATCCGTTTATTATGGCTTTTACCTGCAGTGATAAGTTCAGTGACGAACATAAACCGATAAGCGATTATTTTGATACGCTGTTTTGCAGCTATGAAATGCAGGCTTACAAGCCTGAACCGGATATTTTCCTGAAAGCATTGGCTGCTGACGGTATGAAAGCTGAAGAAACGATATTTGTAGATGACAGTTTAAAGAATATCAAGGCGGCGGAAGCGCTTGGCATACGCGGATTGCATGTGGCTCCCGATGAAGACTGGATGGAGAAACTGACGGCATTGCTGCATATATGTAATGGTTTGTAGTATATTGTACAATAAAAATGGATAAGAATATGGATGAGGTAGATAAAATGCGGAGTTCACAATTGGCGAATACGGCTTCCCCGGAAATTCAAGAGCGTTTTAAACGTGCGAAAAAACTGTTGCTGAAGCTGAACGCTATGAGCGGTTATGAGGAAGAATGCCGGAGCGTATTGGAAGAATTGATACCCGGTATTCCAGCTTCTGCCACTATTTGCCCGCCTTTTTGTTGCGATCATGGTGATGGTATCCGCCTTGGGGAACATGTCTTTATCAACTCCAATTGTACTTTTCTGGACGGTGGCTATATCACTGTTGGGGCATATACGCTGATAGGGCCTTGTGTGCAGATTTATACCCCTCAACACCCGTTTGATTATCTGGAGAGGCGTGTAGAGCAGGAGTATGCCTATCCGGTGACGATAGGTGAAGATTGTTGGATTGGCGGTGGCGCTGTTATTTGTCCCGGGGTAACTATTGGCGACCGTTGCATTATAGGTGCGGGAAGTGTAGTGACCAAAGATATTCCGTCCGATTGTGTGGCTGTTGGGAATCCGGCAAAGGTAATCCGCAAAAATGATATAAAAAAGTGATGAGGCTAATTGCTTGAAATTCAATAATAATTAATGTTGTGTGAAAAAAAACTTGAAAAATAAATGGCGAAAGTTTTGGTAATTTCAAAATAAGCTGTACCTTTGCATCGCTTTTGAAACGGAAGTGTATGGGCGTTTAGCTCAGCTGGTTCAGAGCATCTGCCTTACAAGCAGAGGGTCGGCGGTTCGAATCCGTCAACGCCCACACAAAAAAAACAAGCACTTTCGTTTATCAAAAGGGCGTTTAGCTCAGCTGGTTCAGAGCATCTGCCTTACAAGCAGAGGGTCGGCGGTTCGAATCCGTCAACGCCCACACAATTGTTGCGGATTTTAGCTTTGTATATAGTATACAAGGCTATTTTTTTATTCTGAAACTTCATTTTTTTAATTTATTTCCCCATTATACCTGATTACTCGGAAAAAAGCCGTAATTTTGCAATCCGATAATTATCATAAATACGACGTATGGAACTTGATTTACTTACCGCAATCTCCCCGATTGACGGTCGCTACAGGGGCAAGACAGATGCTTTGGCTGCCTATTTCTCAGAATTCGCACTGATAAAATACCGTGTACAGGTTGAAGTGGAATATTTTATAACCTTATGTGAACTGCCTTTGCCTCAGTTGAAAGGGGTGAATAAGGATGTATTCGAAACTTTGAGAAATATTTACCGTAATTTTTCAGAAGCCGATGCCGGACGTATCAAGGATATTGAAAGCGTGACTAACCATGATGTGAAGGCTGTTGAATATTTTTTGAAAGAAGAATTTGATAAGTTAGGCGGAATGGATGACTATAAAGAGTTTATCCACTTCGGGCTGACTTCACAAGATATTAACAATACTTCTATTCCTCTGTCTGTAAAAGAGGCATTGGAACAGGTATATTATCCGCAGATAGAGGAATTGATAGCGCAACTCCGTGCTTATGCTGAAGAGTGGGCGAATATTCCGATGCTCGCCAAAACGCACGGACAGCCGGCTTCTCCTACTCGTCTGGGAAAAGAGATAATGGTGTTTGTATATCGTTTGGAACGCCAACTGGTTGCATTGAAGGCTTGTCCGGTTACTGCTAAGTTTGGCGGTGCTACGGGAAATTACAATGCACATCATGTGGCTTATCCGGAATATGACTGGAAAGCTTTCGGTACTAAGTTCGTTGCAGAGAAACTGGGGTTGGAGCGCGAAGAATATACGACTCAGATTTCCAATTATGATAATCTATCTGCTATCTTCGATGCGATGAAGCGAATTAATACGGTGATGATTGATATGAACCGTGACTTCTGGCAGTATATCTCCATGGAATATTTCAAGCAGAAGATCAAGGCTGGTGAGGTTGGTTCGAGTGCAATGCCGCATAAGGTGAATCCAATTGATTTTGAAAATGCCGAAGGTAATCTGGGTATAGCAAACGCTATCCTTGAACATCTGGCTGTGAAGTTGCCGGTGTCACGTTTGCAGCGCGACCTGACGGATTCTACCGTATTGCGTAATGTGGGCGTTCCGTTCGGACATATCATAATAGCCATTCAGAGTTCATTGAAAGGATTGCGTAAGCTGCTGTTGAACGAAACGGCTATCTATCGCGATTTGGATAACTGCTGGAGTGTTGTGGCCGAGGCCATTCAAACAATCCTGCGCCGTGAGGCATATCCGCATCCTTACGAAGCGCTGAAAGCATTGACACGTACCAATCAGGCTATCACAGAGAATTCTATCAAGGAATTCATAGAAGAATTGAATGTAAGCGAAGATATAAAAAAAGAATTATGTGCAATTACTCCCCATACATATACGGGGCTTTAAGAAGCGACAAGGGAAACCGGAGATTTCAACTTTTTTAATCCGGAATTTGTTATAAGCTAAAATAAAGGTAATTAGAGATAAAGAAAGAATGGCCGTGAGGCCAGTAGGTTTAATTTTATTCGAATAAAACAATGAGTACAGAAAATGAAACTTGGCGTGATGCTTCTTCTTCAGAGGAGAATTCAGGCGCCGGCCGTGATGGTAACCAATTTAACAGAGAGGGAAGCTATAGTCGCCCGTCTTATAACCGTGAAAATGGTGACCGCCCTTATCGTCCGAGATTTAATAGTGAAAATGGCGACCGTCCGCAACGTTCGTACAGCAGTGACCGTCCTTACCGTCAGCGCTTTAATCCGAATGCGGAAAATGGCGACCGTCCTCAGCGTTCCTATAACAACGACCGTTCTTACCGTCCTCGCTATAATGGTGAAAGTGGTGACCGTCCTCAACGCTCTTACGGTAACAATGCCGGCGGTGACCGTCCTTACCGTCCCCGTTATAACAGTGAAGGTGGCGACCGTCCTCAGCGCTCTTACGGCAACAATACCGGCGGTGACCGTCCTTATCGTCCCCGTTATAACAGTGAAGGTGGCGACCGTCCTCAGCGTCCTTACGGTAACAATGCCGGCGGTGATCGTCCTTATCGTCCCCGTTATAATAGTGAAGGTGGCGACCGTCCTCAGCGTCCTTATGGTAACAATGCTGGTGGTGACCGCCCTTTCCGTCCGCGCTATAACTCGAACGGTGACCGTCCTCAACGCCCTTATGGCAACAGAGACAGCTACAGTCGCCCGATTCGCCGTACGGGAGATTACGATCCCAATGCCAAGTACAGTAAGAAGAAACAGATAGAGTATAAAGAACAGTTTGTCGATCCGAACGAACCGATTCGTTTGAATAAGTTTCTGGCTAATGCCGGTGTATGCTCGCGTCGTGAAGCGGATGAGTTTATTACGGCAGGCGTAGTGTCTGTAAACGGAGAAGTGGTTACGGAATTGGGTACTAAGATTAAGCGTGGCGATGAAGTGAAGTTTCACGACCAGACGGTCAGCATCGAACGTAAGATATATGTCCTGTTGAACAAGCCGAAAGATACGGTGACAACTTCCGATGACCCGCAGGCGCGTCGTACTGTAATGGACTTGGTGAAAGGTGCTTGTGACGAACGTATCTATCCGGTAGGTCGTCTGGACCGTAATACTACGGGAGTATTGTTGCTGACGAACGATGGCGACCTGGCTTCCAAGCTGACCCATCCCAAGTATCTGAAAAAGAAAATATATCATGTGCATTTGGATAAGAATCTGACTAAAGCCGATATGGAGCAGATTGCAGCCGGTATTCAGTTGGATGATGGTGAAATCCAGGCAGATGCTATCAGCTATACGGATGATTTCAAAAAAGATGAAGTGGGCATAGAAATCCACTCCGGTAAGAACCGTATCGTGCGTCGTATTTTCGAATCGCTGGGATACAAGGTCGTGAAGCTGGATCGTGTATTCTTTGCCGGCTTAACCAAGAAAGGCTTGCGTCGCGGCGAGTGGCGTTACCTCACGGAACAAGAGGTGAACTTCCTGCGCATGGGCTCTTTCGAATAATATATATAATCAAGTTATAATAACTGTTTTATGGAAAAGATTAGTAGAACAAAGATTGTTGACCTGCTGAAGCGCGAGAATTTTGGCGCTATGGTCAACGTGAAAGGTTGGGTTCGTACCCGCAGAGGTAGTAAGCAAGTTAATTTTATCGCGCTGAACGACGGTTCTACAATAAATAATGTGCAGATTGTGGTGGATTTGGCAAACTTCGATGAGCAGATGCTGAAAGAAATTACCACAGGAGCTTGTTTGAGCGTGAACGGTGTGCTGACGGAATCGGTAGGCTCCGGTCAGAAAGCTGAAATCCAGGCACGTGAAATTGAAGTGTTGGGTACTTGCGACAATACGTATCCTTTGCAGAAAAAAGGGCACTCTATGGAGTTCCTTCGCGAGATAGCCCATCTGCGTCCTCGTACGAATACATTCGGTGCTGTGTTCCGTATCCGTCACAATATGGCTATTGCCATTCATGAATTCTTTCATAAGAAAGGGTTCTTCTATTTTCATACGCCTATCATTACGGCTTCCGACTGCGAAGGAGCCGGACAGATGTTTCAGGTTACTACGATGAACCTTTATGATTTGAAGAAAGACGAAAAGGGTTCTATTATCTACGATGACGATTTTTTCGGAAAGCAGGCGAGTCTGACGGTTTCCGGTCAGTTGGAAGGTGAACTTGCCGCTACGGCGTTGGGCGCTATCTATACGTTCGGGCCTACGTTCCGTGCGGAAAACTCCAATACCCCCCGTCACTTGGCTGAGTTCTGGATGGTGGAGCCGGAAGTTGCGTTCAATGACATTACCGATAACATGGACTTGGCGGAAGAATTTATCAAGTTTTGCGTACAGTGGGCTTTGGATAACTGCGCCGATGATGTGAAGTTCTTGAATGATATGTTTGACAAGGGTTTGATAGAGCGCTTGCAAGGTGTACTGAAAGAAAACTTCGTTCGTCTGCCTTATACGGAAGGTATCAAGATTCTGGAAGAAGCCGTAGCGCAGGGGCATAAGTTTGAATTCCCCGTATACTGGGGGGTCGACCTGGCTTCCGAGCACGAACGTTATTTGGTGGAAGACCACTTCAAGCGTCCGGTTATCCTAACGGATTATCCGAAAGAAATCAAAGCGTTCTATATGAAGCAGAACGACGATGGTAAAACGGTACGTGCTATGGATGTGCTCTTCCCGAAGATTGGCGAGATAATCGGCGGCTCCGAGCGTGAGTCCGATTATGCTAAACTGATGAACCGCATCGAAGAACTTCATATTCCGATGAAAGATATGTGGTGGTATCTTGATACCCGCAAGTTCGGTACGTGCCCGCACTCAGGCTTCGGATTGGGCTTTGAACGTCTGTTGCTGTTTGTAACCGGTATGACTAATATTCGTGACGTGATACCGTTCCCGCGTACTCCGCGCAATGCGGAGTTCTAACCGCCGAAGAACGAAATAAAATATCCTTGACGGATAAGAGGTTGTGTCAAAATGCTGACACAGCCTTTTTTTATGCGCAAAGCCCAGACTTTCTCAAGCCCGGGCTTTGTTATTACCCAAAGTTTTCGTATCTTTAGGCATAAAGTTTTTCGTTATGGCAAAGTTACATTTTCGTCCTTACATTCCCAACCAAACCGTTCTTTTTCCACAA
>NZ_JACOOD010000074.1:0-11119 GCF_014287405.1 Bacteroides sp. NSJ-48
GCCGTCAAACCTTGTTTTCGGGGGAATACCTAAAGATACAAAAAAGCCAACTAATTCGCAATAATTTGTGTATGAATTAGTTGGCTAATTTTGTAATATTTAATGAATGTCCCTACTTACATTATGCAGTTGCAGAAAGATGGATTCATTCAGTTGAAAGTCGAGAGTTGAAAGTTACCGTCTGGCATTACAATGCAGACTGCTTTCAACTCTCGACTTTCAATTTCCTAATTGCTTTCTCTGTCTACCTTGATTAATCCACCGGTAGCTGTATCGAACAAAACTTTTATAGTAGAATTTTTATTGAATAGTACAGGTGCAAGATATTCTATAGTACCAAATTGTGTAACGGGCAGTTCACCATCGAATATCTTCTTGTTGTTGCCTGTTAATATAACATGGGCGCGTCCCGGAACGTTGTAAGCAACTCCGTCTACTTTTTTCTTACCGTCTTCTTCCGGAATGGCGGGAGTCTTCAAATCGGTTATGGAGATATAATACGGTTCGCCTGCCAAATCATCGTTTGCCACTATGCCCAATCGTTTGGAGAAGCGGAAAGCTACTTCATTGTTCATTTCTTTGGGAGTCAGGCGGATTGTAAACGTCTGAGGTTCTTCTTTCAAGGTTCCGGAGAACATCTCCGTCATAGCACGTTCCTGTAAGTTGAGGTTGTCGAGCATGATTTTGAGTTGGGCGCCATCCTGCGGCATATTGTCGGCTTCACCACGGAGAAGGGCATTTTTGCTTTCACGGATGTTATAGATTTCCTTGGCTACCAACTCCGCCATTTTAGCTCTGGAACTTGCCATGAGTATTTCTTCCGTAAGGAATTTACGCGGATCTATGGTTTCTTGTGCGGCAGCGGTTATTTTGGTTGCCGGTATTGTACGGTTACTAAGCGGTATGTTGATGGAACGGACAATGCCGTCTTCGGTAAGTTCCATTAGTGGGGCTACAGTCTTATCTTTCAACTTAACGAAGTATACATTATCTTTATCGGGTACTCCCGCCACGTGTGTTTGTACTTTGTCGATGGTCCAATAGATATTCGGATCGGCAGATACATTGTTCATGCGTAAGTAGCGGTCGGCATATTTACAGAACTCTCCGGGCATGTATGTATGTTTGGTAGCCTGTACAACAATTTCTATTTCGGTTTTAGGCAGGAGATAAGTTACTCCGTAGTCTTTACCGCGCATAATACCGGTGCTGACATCTGTTTGGGCATAGGCACTTGTAGCTATTAGAATGCCGGCCACCCATATCATTTTTTTCTTCATATTTCTCTATCGGTTTATAACTATGAATTTTAAATAACAAAGTTAACGAAGTTCTTTGTTCTTGGATATTCATTTACGAAAGATTAACTTTCAGTCAGACCATAAAATAGGAATGCTGCATGTCCTTATTCTTTCAGTACAACTTCAGCTATTCCTACACGGTCATCATTCAGTAAGATGCGCAAGTCACTGGCCGTGGTTCCTTTGAACGGATAGGAGATAAGTTCGCCGTATTGGCTGACAGTACCCGAATAGACAGTAAGGAACTGACCGCCTCCGCCTGAAAGCTGTATCTCGAACTCTGCCGGAAGTCCGTTGTCTCGCTTGAAAGCGATAGCAACTTCGTTTATTTTGCTTCCGTTCTTTAGGGCAAAGGTTATATAATCTCCTTTGTTACCCTGCCAGACCGTATTCTTTTGTTTATCAAGCACATTTGGGGCGTTTTCCATATCGGTACTTGCTGTTACGGGACTGACGGGATTTTGACTTTCAAGTGCTTGCAGGCGAGCTTGGTAATCTTCTACAGTAAGTATACCATTCAGCCGGATGTCTTCGGAGGACGCACCCGCCATGATGGCGAACTCGCCCGGTTCCACTGTCCATTTCATATCGGCATTCAACAATTCAAGATGCTTGCGGTCAAGAGTGAAAACTATTTCTTTGCTCTCTCCCGGCTTCAGGTGGATACGTTCAAAACCGGCAAGATTCTTTTCGTAGGTGGTGACACTGCTTAGAATATCGCGCGTGTAGAGTTGTACCACTTCGTCACCGGCACGTTTGCCGGTATTCGTTACTTTCAGTCGTACGGTGGCTTTTTGGTTGGGTGTGATTACTTTGGGAGTGATTTCGAGGTCGGAATACTCAAAAGTAGTATAGCTCAAACCGTAGCCGAAAGGATACAGTGCACCATTAATGCGTGACATATTGCCGTCCGGTCCCGGATTTTTACCGCCATCTATCTGTGAAGCCGGTTTGTAGGGGAAGTTGAACGGGATTTGTCCTACTGTTTTAGGAAAAGTAACTGTCAGTTTGCCTCCGGGATTGTAATCGCCGAAGAGAATGTCGGCTACTGCCGTACCGCCTTTAGAGCCCGGATACCAGGCTTCAAGAATGGCAGGGACAAACTTGTCCGCCCAGTTTACGGATAGCGGACGACCGTTAATCAATATCAGTATAACAGGCTTGCCCGTGGCTTGTACGGCTTGCAGCAGTTTCAACTGGTGTCCCGGTAATTCCAGGCTTGTGCGCGATTTGTTCTCACCGCAGGTACGTTGGCCGCCACCCAGTACTACTACTGCTACATCAGCCTGACGGGCATTGGCTGCGGCACGGTCTATTTCGGCTTGTTCGTCAGGGGTAAGCGGGTATTCCATGATTTCGCTTTCAGGCCAATGGGCATCTACAAGGTCGCAGCCTTTGGTATAAAGCACTTCAGCCTTACCCTGTGCTTTCTCGCGGATTCCTTCGAGGACAGTAGTAACCTCTACGGCGAGTGGTCCGTAATGTGTCAGAGCATAGCCTTCCTCATCGGCATTCGGGCCACAGACGGCAATCTTCTTTATCTTATCGATATTCAGCGGCAGTGTATTATCTGTATTTTTCAGCAATACGATGGATTCGCGGGATGCCTGTAGGGCAACGGCTTCATTGGCTTCCTTCTCCACTTCATCGTCAGCTCCGGCAAGGTCTGTTTGGTAGGGAGCATCGAACAGACCGATAAGGAATTTTACCCGAAGGATGTCACGCACACGGTCATTGATAACTTCTTCACTCAGTCCGCCTTCCTTTACGAGTTCGCGTAGCGGAAGTACGAATGAGTCGGGCGAGCGGAATGTACAACGTACGTTGAGGCCTGCTTCCACGCTTTGGCGTACGGCTTCTTTCATGTCTTTGGCGGTGTTATGCTTGGTATAGAGATATTCTACGGCATCGCTGTCCGACACTACATATCCCCGGAAACCCATTTCCTTGCGGAGTCGGGTAGTCAGCCAATAGTAGCTTCCCTGGATGGGAATGCCGTCGTAGTCGTTATAGGAACTCATCACGCCCAATAGCCCTGCTTCACGGATTACCCGTTTGAAAGGGTAGATGTGTATGTTTTCCACTTCGCGCGGCGGCATTTGCGGATCAACGCGCGCCATGCCTTCACGTGCTCCCTTATTGTTGCTGTATGCAGCAAAGTGTTTGGCGGTGGCAGCTACTTGGTGATTATGTTGCAGTCCACGTACCATTTCGATACCCAGCTCGGCAACAAGATAGGGGGATTCGCCGTAGACTTCCTCATAGCGTCCCCAACGCTGGTCGCGGCCTACATCGAGGATGGGGGCGTAGACGTTGGTATAGCCCAGCATGCGGGCTTCCCGTCCGGTGATAAGTCCTACTTGGCGGATAAGTTCGCGGTTCCACGTGTGTCCTAATCCCAGTTGGGTGGGAAAATTGGTGGCTTTATAACTTTCCACGCCACGGATGCCCTCATTAGTGAAATCTACGGGGATTCCGAGGCGGGTATCTTCAACAAAGAAGCGTTGTATTTCGTTCAGTGCCCAGGCATGACGCGAGGCAGGCCAGACGTTTTCATTGTCCGAGGGTGGCAGTCCCCATTGCTGGAAGCCGTTCAGATGTTCGTCAATGGCTCCGATACCGTCTTTCCAGAGCATCTGTTTCCATTCGGGGGTGGGAAGAGCATCTTTCAGCACTCGTTTGTAGCCGTAGAGGGTAACCATCTGGCAGGTTTTTTCTTCGAGTGTCATCTGCTGCAAGAGGTTTTCAATGCGGGCATCGAGTGTTGCGGCAGGGTCTTCATATATATCTTTGATACCGTTTTTGTTGAAGTCTATCCAGTTTTTATGGTACATTTCGCTTTTTGCCGGTTTGTAGTATGCCGGTATTTTTGCAGTTTTTTGTGCAGACAGTAATGTGCCACTGCCTAATAACAAGGTAGCTACAATTAATTTCTTCATGGTATGTTTTTTATAGTTTTCTTTGGGTGTCAAAGATAGTGAATTTTAGGAACAGAAAAGGATAAAATTGTTCGAAGTACGGTTATCTATTGTACATACTGTATTGGAATGGGGTGATAGTGGCGGATAATGGCATTGCGCTTTTGGCTGATAAATTATATGGTTGATGCCTCTTTGTTCGTTATTTCTTCTATAAGGCGATTTATCCAAAAGAAAAAGGTCAAAACAAGAACAGTCTAACTTATAATTTATGAGTTGGAGAGTATGAAAATTCTCTTACTTTAGTTTTAATCTATCATTACCATGCTATCCGTGTCAAAACGTGGCTTCGTTACCCAAAGCAGACTTGTTGAAATCAATTTTATATGCTAATTTAATTTCGCTGATGGATAAAGTTTATTTTTGTTTTCGCTGATGACTTCTTACTCAATTCGTTTCACATATTTGTGAAACTTGAGTTAAGGACATATTAAAAAATAGTTTTATTTTTTTTCCTAATTTACAGTTATATTATTGTATTATAGTCGTTTATGCGCTAATGCTCTTCTGCGATGTATCATTCATTATATCTTTTGCAACAAATGTTATGATAAAATATTTATGTTGGTTTTATATTTGCCACGGAGAAAATCAGAAGCTGTATGGCTAAGATTCGTATCTAAATATAATTTTAACTTTAAAATATTATGTATGATGAAAAACATCTGTTTTAAGACGTGCACTATATTAGTGGCACTGTTTATAGGGATTACGTTGCATGCACAACAGATCTCTGTAAAAGGTACAGTAGTGGAGAAATCCACAGGTCTTTCTGTCATTGGAGCTTCCGTAATAGAAGTAGGCTCCGAAAATAACGGAACCATTACAGACATTGACGGTAATTTCTCACTGACCGTTTCACAGGGTTCCGAATTATCTGTTTCTTATATCGGCTTTCAAGCTGTAACGGTAAAAGCACAACCCACCGTTCGTATCGAGATGATGGAAGATTCACAAATGTTGAATGAAGTGGTAGTGACAGGTTATATGTCTGAAAAGAAAGCTAGTCTGACCGGGTCGGTTGCTGTAGTCAAAATGAAAGATGTGGCAGACATTCCAACCGGAAATATTCTTACAGGATTACAAGGAAGGGTTGCAGGTATGAATATCACTACAGATGGTACTCCGGGAGGAGGGAACACCAGTACACTGCTTCGCGGTGTTACTACCATCAACAATTCCTCTCCCCTTTATGTGATTGACGGTGTACAAACCCGTGATAATATAGCCACAATTCTTTCTTCTAATGATGTGGAATCCATTCAAGTGCTGAAAGATGCTGCTTCTGCAGCCATCTATGGCGCTCAGGCCGCCAACGGTGTGATTATCATTACCACTAAGCGTGCTAAAGACGGCGATGTGAAAGTAAATTTCGACATGTCATTGACCGCACAAACATTTACATCAAACATAGATATGTTAGATGCCTATGAATGGGGAGAGGTATATTGGCAGGCATATAAGAATACATATGGTACGCATCCTAATAGTATAGTATATGGTAACGGTGAAACTCCCGAACTCCAAGAATTCTATTACGATCAAGATGGCATAAAAATCCGTTCAGGAAACACAGATTGGGCAAAAGAGATCTTTGATACGGCACTTATGCAAAATTACAACCTATCACTTTCCAAAGGTTTCAAGGATGGCAATGTAGCATTGACCCTAAATTACATGAATCAAGATGGTTTATGCCGCAATACGGATTACGAACGTATCAACTCGCGGTTAAGTTCAAATTTCCGCTTTTTAAATGATAAAGTAAGGGTGGGGGAAAGTATCGCTGTAAATTACTGGACTCAGCATCAAACTCCGGAAGGTATTGAAGAACTTGTCATCGCCCAGCATCCCGCTATCCCAGTGTATGATGAGAATGGCGGTTACGCAGGCGGATATGTGGATATTTTGGGTGATAAGGCCAATGCTGTCCGCTTAACTGATATGGAAGCAAACAATCGCCATAAAAACTGGCGTATCTTCGGCAATGCTTACTTGGAAATCGAGCCCATCAAAGCTTTGGTATTAAAATCTTCATTCGGTTTGAATTACTCCAATGGATTTAATTCCACCTTTGTACCCAAATGGCAAGAAGGTAGCCGAAAAGTAGAAACTAACGAACTTACAGTAAGGGAGGATAATAGTTTGCAATGGGTATGGGCGAACACTATTAATTACGCAAAAGATTTTGGAAAACATTCCATCAATGCACTGATAGGAATGGAAGCCAAAAAAGAAAATGGCGAACATGTACAAGGATACGGTCGTGGACTGATTATTGAGGATTTGGATTATCGCTATTTGGATGCTGTTACGGACGGAAAGGATGTGAGTAACAATTCAAGTTCGTATGCTATGGTGTCTTACTTCGGAAAAGTAAATTATGCATACGATGAGAAGTACTTGGTGTCTGGAACCCTTCGTAGAGATGCCTCTTCCAGATTTGGTAATGGAAACAATTCTGCCATATTTCCCTCGGTTTCTGCCGGTTGGAGAATTTCACGTGAAAATTTCATGGAAACTACTTCCAATTGGCTTAGCGACTTGAAACTTCGTGCTTCATGGGGCATTAACGGAAACGACATGATTGACAATAGCGCGACCTACAGTTTGTATTATGTAGACATGAACACAGGATCGTATAATTTTTCCGGTGACGGAAAAACTTTATCACCAGGTGTGATTAAGACCATGTCAGGGAATAATAATTTGAAATGGGAGCAAACCGAACAGTTCAATATCGGTATAGATGCAGCTTTTTTGGACAACCGCTTAGGAGTCACTATGGATTACTTTAAAAAGAAAACCAAAGATATGCTTATCCAAAAGCCTTATATTGCTGCTATCGGGGAAGGAGGATACAAATGGTATAATGCAGCCAGTATGGACAATAATGGCGTAGAAGCTACTATAACTTGGCACGACAAAATCAATGACTTCAATTATGAGGTAGCTTTCAACGTATCTTATTACCACAATGAGATTACTGACCTGCCGGAGGAAGTCAAATACACTTGGGGTGGCGGAGATGGTATCAGCAAGACTATTATCGGACAGTCTTATGGTTCTTGGATGGCCTATAAAACAGACGGAATCTTCCGCACCAAGGAGGAAGTTTATGAATATCTTAGTAAATACGATGTACAGGTGGGCGAACCTGGTGTGGGACGTATCCGCTACAAAGATCTCAATGGAGATGGCAAAATTAACACCGCAGACCGAGACTGGATGGGGAGCGACCAACCCAAAGTAATAGCTGGTCTGAATTTGAGCGCATCGTGGAAAGGATTTGATTTAAGCCTTTTCTTTAATGGAATGATACGCGATGCCTGGAACAATTCCAAATTCTATACAGATCTCTTTCAGGGATGGACAGGTAACCATTCTACCGATTTATTGAAAGCCATGCATGCCTGGGAAGTATATGAAAAGACTGGAGTATATGAATGCAGCATTCCGGCACTGACCGTAGTAGATAACAATAACGAAACACGCGATTCGGATTTCTTCATAGAAGATGGTTCATATATAAAACTGAAAACCGCCACACTGGGGTATACATTCTCTGACAAGGTATTGAAGAAACTACACATCTCAAATCTGCGCATGTACCTACAGGCACAGAATGTGTTTACCTTAACCAATTATACAGGAGCAGACCCAGAAGGATTAGGATATCGCTATCCGCTACCACGAACTTTTACATTTGGATTATCTGTTGGTTTTTAACTATTTAAATAAGAAATATATGAAACTTAAATATATGCTTGCAGCCGGCATGATGGCTGCCATGACTACCGGTTGTAATGAAAGTAGTTTTTTGGATTTAAAACCCCAAGGAGCTTTGAATGAAGATTTACTGAATTCTAAAGAAGGAATTGAGCTTTTAATAACTTCTGCTTATTCAGCTCTGCAAGGCCCAAACCGGGATATGATGTGGGTACCGATGACCAACTGGACCTATGGTGAAGTACGTTCAGACAATGCTTATAAAGGTGGTAGCAGCATCACTGATGGTGGCGATATTAATCAGATGGAAACTTTTGTAATAGATGCCACTTGGGGAAATGCTGACAGCAAATGGTATCAATTATATTGCTGTTTACAACGTGCTAACGAAGCATTGCGCATTTTGAATACCATGTCGGAAGCGGACATGCCGGAACTGACTGTGAGAAAAGCCGAAATGAAAGTAATTCGTGCGCATTTCTATTTTGAATTGTGCCGCTTGTTCAAACAAATACCTTATTTGGATGAAACGATAGATCAGGAAACATATAAAAATATTCCTAACAACCAATTCTCTCGTGAGGAAATACTTGATAAGATAGCAACGGATTTGCTGGAGGCAGCTAAGATTCTTCCGCCTCGTCAATCAGAAATAGGAAGAATCAACCAGTACATCACTTACGCCTATGCCGCAAAAGTGAGGCTGTATCAAGCTTATAAGCAGGATGAACGTAATCAGGTTGTTTCTATAGATAAAGATTTGTTACGTGAAGTGGTAGAGCTTTGTAATCGTCTGGATGGACAATATGATTTGTTGGAAGATTTCCAACAATTAGACTTGTTGGCTTATGAAAACGGAAAGGAATCGGTATTTGCCGTGCAATACACCATGAATGATGGAACTGAGGGAGCTGGTAATATTAACTGGAGTAATCTGTTGAATGCACCTCTCGGGCCTTACAGTGGAGACGGATTCTTTCTTCCCAGCCAAAATCTGATTAATGCTTTCAAGACCGATGAAAACGGTTTACCATTATTCGACAGTTTTAATGAGGAGAATTATGGAGTTTGGACAGGAGAAGAGCTGACACAGATTGAGTCAACCGTAGACCCTCGTTTGGACTTTATAACAGGACGACCGAGTATCACTTGGAAAACCTATCCGGATAGTCCTTGTAAGGCGAGCTGGGTACGTAACAATGGAGATTATGGATTTAATTGTACCAAGCGTTTTTATGTGTCACCCGAAAGTAGCGACATGTTTGTAGGCTGGCCATGGGGAGCATCTGGTATGAACTGGCAGATTATTCGTTATGCACATGTGCTGTTATGGAAAGCCGAAGCACTGGTTGAATTAGGTGAGGCTTCCGGGCTGGAAGAAGCCAGAGAAATTATCAACCGTATCCGTCGTCGTGCAATGAACAGCTCCTATGTGAAAGACTTTGAAAATCCCGATCAAAATGCTGCCGACTATTTTATCAAGGAATATCCTGCACAAGGGTGGAACCAAGTATATGCTCGCAAGGCTGTGAGATTTGAAGCACGCCTGGAAACCGCAATGGAGGGCGAACGTTTCTTCGATTTGGTGCGGTGGGGTGTTGCCGCAGACTATATGAATAGTTATATACAAAAAGAACAAAACGACCGTGTTTATTATAAAGGAGCACATTTTACAGCTGGCAAAGATGAATACCTGCCTATACCTTTAGCACAATATAATTTTTCGGAAGGAACTTATGTGCAGAATCCTGGATATGGTGATTTTTAAACATTAAAATAAGAATATCATGAAAATAAGAAAATATTTGCTCGCTATGTGCAGTCTGATCATGATTGCATGCGACAACGATGAAAACCAGACATTGTGTTATGGTGTACACGACCTATTAGAAGGTGACATCACTCTGGCAGGAGCTGTGGGTGATGGGAAGACAGACTGTTCTACGATAATCAACCAGATGATTGCTTCCCTGCCAGCAGAAGGAGGAATTATTGTAATACCGGAAGGAGACTTTGTGTTGGATGAACCGATTGTGATAAATAAAGACAACGTGACCATCAAAGGGCTGAATCCTGGATTCCGAAGTAACATTGATGTGAAAGATGAATCGTTATTTGGACCAGGTGGAGGAAGCAAACTGATTCTTCGCAAGGCAGATGCTGCTATCAAATTGGGAAATTCAGATGTTAGTAAACTGGCTATTAAGAATATACTTATTTCAGGGGGAACAGAGAATCATGGTACAGGGATATTGTTTGAATCAACAAATACAGATTGTAGCATCAAAAATATAATAGGTATCAATCTGAAATTAGGATTCGACATTAGAAAAGCTACCCGTATGCAGATATCAGATTGTTGGGTGTGTGAGATGGAAAGCAGTATCAAATTGCAAGGCGGTGAACAAAACAGTGTGAAGAATTGCCAATTAGGAGCTCAGCCCAAAGGTGTTACTTGCATGTTTGCAAAAGAAAAGAATTTGGTTTTTGAAAAGAATCAGGTGTATCCGGACGGTAGCAGCAATCTGGTGCTTGATGAATGCGATGATGCAAAAATTTCCAATAATAATTTCAAAAGCTACTACATAGGTATTTTGAATATGAGTGGAAATCGGAACAAAGTAGAGAATAATATTTTCTGGATGGCAGATGCAGTTGCTAATCAGTTGTTGGATCGAGGTGCTGAATATGGTGTCGTATGCATTGCCGGTGAAGAAAATCATTTCATACAAAATACTCTGACTTGTGAATGGATTGTGGAAAATGGAGTAACTGTCAGAGCTACGGAAGGAAAAAATAACTTGATAGAGAATTGCCTGATTGAAAACACTAATAGCAATCAAGTTTTATTAGTTAATGATCAGATGAAAGTTTTGAACTGTGTGCCTAAGGACAAAATAAAAATAGAACAGCAAGACTGAAACCTGCTGATGAAAATAAGTTGCAATGTATTAAAATTTAATGGATATGAAGATAAAACTTAATCATATATTTAACGTGAGTTCGAAATAAGAATAAATATATTTCACTTATAATTAGAAACATAGCGATAAAAGTATTAAATTTATAGTGCTGAATTATAACATTTAAACGATTACCACTATGTTTCCA
>NZ_JACOOD010000075.1:0-10826 GCF_014287405.1 Bacteroides sp. NSJ-48
TGGAAACATAGTGGTAATCGTTTAAATGTTATAATTCAGCACTATAAATTTAATACTTTTATCGCTATGTTTCTAATTATAAGTGAAATATATTTATTCTTATTTCGAACTCACGTTAATTAAGTATAAGGTATAAAATAATAAGGCTTACAGAAGCTAAGCTAATGTAGAGTATCAGAGGGGCAGTGTAGCTTTCCTTATCTCTTATACTTAATTTTCATACTTAATTCTTCATGTTTGATTTTTATTTTACTTTGATTTTGTCGAATCCTTCTCCGTATACTCCGATTACCTGACTTTGTGACACAAAGGCATTCGGGTCTATGTCTTTTATCAGCCGGAAGATAATGGTTGATTCCCGTTTTTTGGCAAGTACAAACAGTATTTTTATTTCCTTGCCGGTATAGAATCCGGAAGCATTTATAACTGTTGCGCCGCGGTGAGGATACACATTGATATGTCTGGCTATCTCCTCATACTTTTCGCTGATGATGAAAAACTGCACGGATTGGCGCGCACTATTTACTACTTGATCCAGAACGAAACTACAGATGTATAGGGTGACGTAGCCGTATACTACTTTTTCCCAGTCTTTCAGCACGAAGTAGCTGGAAGAGATAATGATAAGGTCACAAAACAGCATGACCCGTCCCAGTGTAATGTCCCTGTATTTGTTGATGATAGCGGCGATAATATCCGTTCCGCCCGTACTTCCGTTTGAAGAGAAAGCAATGCCGATACCGCCGCCACAGAAAGATGCTCCGATGACACATGCCATGAAAGGCTGGTCGTTCAGTAGGTGAACGCCGTCTGTCAGTTGCTGAATGATTGGCAGAAAGGAAGTCAGGGTAAAAACGGCAAAAATTGTTTTAATGCTGAACTTCCATCCTAAAATACGGATAGCAAGCAATAACAGTAGGAAGTTGATGCCGAAATAAACATATTGTACCGGCAGTCCTGTTGCAAAATATACCAGTGAGGCAATACCTGGTACTCCGCCTGTGGTAATATCGTTGGGGAGCAGGAATACTGTCCACCCGATACCATACATAATCATGCCTAAAGCAATCATTAAATAATCCCGCATTTCACGAAATATGTTCTGCCGGGAAGGAATGTGCATGTTCATTTGTAGTTTGCAGTTAGATTTGCGGCAAAGATAGATATTTTATCAATCTCGAAATATAAGTTATCGGTTATTTGTATTAGTTCGGATGAAATAAATTTGCTTGTGATGATAATTCTTTTGAAATGCCTGAACTTAGCTTCTTAAATGTTAGGTAGCCTGCATTTGGCAGAACTAATGCTTTTTGTACACTATTCTATTTGCATTACTCTAAATCATAATAAAAATCAAAAGAGAAAGTCTTTGTATCAAATGTAATATATAAATAATTTTAAGAATGCATCATCTTTGCAATACAGATATTGTGTTCGAACACAGTGCTTGAATATCGTTAATCTTATATTTATTTTATGACATTTTAGCTGGATTGTTATATTATTAATTAAAAATTATATTGTTAAACTATGAGAATTCTACACAAAAAACTTTGTCTGTTGATGTTTCTGTTAACAGGCTGTTCTCTCGGCATTTTTGCCCAAAATAGAACAATTACCGGTACGGTTCGAGACGCCGTTGATGTGGTGATTGGTGCTTCTGTCACAGTAAAGGGCAACAGTTCTATCGGTACGATAACTGATATGGATGGCAAGTTCAGGATCTCAGTACCTTCTTCCGCTAGAGATTTGGTGATTAAATTTATCGGATATGATGATGCTGTAATCAGATTGGGTACACCTACTGATTATAAGGTTACGTTGAAAGAGTCTTCCGTGATGTTGGAAGAAGTAGTAGCTATTGGTTATGCCAAGGTGAAGCGTAAAGATTTGACAGGTGCTATTTCATCGGTAGGTGGTAAAGAATTAGCTAATGTACCGGTAACAACCGCGATGCAGGCGTTGCAAGGAAAAGCTGCCGGTGTAAATATCGTAACAGAGAGTGGTGCTCCAGGTGCAGGTGCCAACATTACCATTCGTGGTGGTATGTCATTGACTCAAAGTACTGAACCTCTTTATATTGTAGATGGATTTGAGATGGGAAGTGCTCTTGATAATATTGATATTAATGACATTGAAAGTATTGACGTACTGAAAGATGCTTCTTCGACAGCTATTTATGGTGCTCGCGGTTCCAATGGTATTATTTTGATTACTACTAAATCTGGTAAGAAAGGTAAGACACAAGTTTCTTATAATACCTATTTTTCTTTCGATAAGTTAGCTAAAAAATTAGATTTAATGTCTAATGTAGAAGATTTTGTGAAATACCAGTATGAGTTTGCTGAGTTGACAGGTATTACTCCTACGTGGAGTGCTTTTTATGATGATGGCATGGCTACAGATGCCGCAGGTTTTTATACGGGTGTATATGACCGTATACATGAGCGTTACGCTGATGCATCTTCTATTGACTGGCAGGATGAAGTATTCGGTGGATATGCCATGACGCAGAGCCATAATGTAAATATCTCTACCGGAACGGAAAAGACTCAGGTGATGTTGAGTTATAATTATAATGGACAGGATGGTTTGCTTGCCAATCATTCAGCCAATAAAAGTGCTTTCCGTGCAAAAATCAATTCAGAACTTTATAAAGGAATTCGCTTGGATGTCAACGCAATGTTTAATAACAAGAGTGTAGATGGCGGCGGCAGTTATTCTGGTATGAAGTATGTATTACGTCAACCTATCAGCGGTGGTACTTACTTTACCCGTGACCAAATGTTGACAGAGCAGACCTATGTAGATTTTCGTGGAGCTGAGAGTTCCTATACGGCTTCTAACCCTTTGATACAGAACGAAGCTTCTACTTCCAATAAACGTTCTCGTATGTTTTCTGTAAATGCTGGTTTGGAGTTTGACTTTCTGAAACACTTTACTTACCGCATTGCCGGAAGCTACAGATGGAATAGCAGTAAATCCACTTCATTTTCCGATGAACGCTCTACCGGTTACCTGATGGACCCGGTTAATACGGGTATGACGGGAAGCATAGGAAATAGTGAATCTTATTCTTATCAGATAACGAATACTTTGAACTATAATCAGACTTTTGCAAAGAAGCATAAGGTAAATCTTTTATTGGGTCACGAAGTGAGTTATAGTGAAGATGAAAGCAATTCTATCAGCGTGAAGCAGATGCCCTATCCTAACCATGGAATTGATGATATTTCATTGGGAAATGTAGAAGAAAAGAAATCAGGTCATGGGCATAGTGGAATCGTCTCTGCTTTCTTACGCGCTAACTATACATTTGATGAACGTTATTTGCTGACTGCAACTCTTCGTGCCGATGGTTCTTCTAAATTTGCCAAAGGACACCAGTGGGGAGTTTTTCCTTCAGCTTCAGTTGCATGGAGAATTTCTGAAGAAAGTTTCTGGAAAGAGAATCGTATCAATGATGTTGTCAATAGTTTGAAATTGCGTGTTGGTTATGGTACTACAGGTAACAATGGCGTGGGAAGCTTCTCTTACCGCACTAATGTTTCATTGACCTCTTACCCTATGAATAATGTAATGACTAATCCTGCTTATGTATTAGGTACGCAGTTGGGTAACCCGGAATTGAAATGGGAGACGCAAGTAGCTACCAATGTTGGTCTTGATGTATCTTTATTCAATAGCAGAGTAAATTTGACAGCTGAATGGTATAATAATCAAGCGAATGACTTGTTATTGAACTGTGTTGTTCCATCTTCTACAGGTTATTCTACACAATATCAAAATGTAGGTAAGATGCGCAACAGAGGTTGGGAAGTCACTCTGAATACAGTGAATATCCGAACTAAAAACTTCAGTTGGACAAGTGATTTGAATTTGTCTTTTAATAAATCAAAAGTAGTAGCGTTGGAACAAGGACAAACTGAAAAGACATTCAGTGCAGGTGATTCCCGTTCTGGTATGGTTACCTACTATGCAACAGTCGGCGAAGCTTTAGGTGAAATGTACGGTTATAAATATGAAGGTATTTATACAGCGGAGGATTTCATTGAGGGAAAAGATGGTAAACTGACTTTGCGTGAAGGAATTGTGAAGCCTAAGTCGGGAACTCCTCAACCAGGTGATATTAAGTATGCAGCCGATGATGTAGACGAAGAAGGGAATCCTATATTTACTAAGAAAAATGTGAAAATCGGTAATGGAACTCCAGATTGTATCGGCGGTTTCAATAATACGTTTACTTATAAAGGTTTTGATTTAAGTGTTTTCTTGAAATTTGCCATTGGCCAGGATATCTATAATGCAAATAAACAGAGCTTAACTACTTATTCTATATTTGAGAATATTCCACAGGAATTCAGTAACTATTACCGTGTAGTAGATCCTTCTACCGGAAAACAGGCAACGCTGTCACGTATGCAGGAAATGAACCCCGATGGTTCTGCACGTATTTGGGGATTGACTAAAAATAACAAGGAATGGGGTTTCTATCCTTCTTCTTATTTTGTTGAAGACGGTTCTTACTTGCGGTTGGCTCAGATTACATTGGGGTATACCTTGCCGAAAACGTGGTTGAAGAAAGCGATGATTTCCAATGCCCGTATTTATTTTACAGCTAACAATGTGGCTACACTTACCGGATATTCAGGCTATGATCCTGAGGTGAGAGCGGCTAAGGATAACGTGGTTACTACTCCGGGATATGACAGTTCCGCATATCCCCGTTCAAGAAGTTATGTTGTTGGTCTTAATTTAACGTTTTAATTAGAAAAAGAATATGAATAGCAAAATATTTAAATGGGCTGGTTTGAAAAAGAAACTGGTTATGGTGGCAATACTCAGTTTTTCGTTGGGTATGAGCATGACATCATGCACTGATTGGCTGGAAATGGAGTCTTATACCTCTGACGATGTTGATTATATATTTGAGAATGAGGCAAAAGCGGATTTGTTTGTACAAGGGTGTTACAGAGGGCTTATACACAAGGAGATGTTTTATAATCTTGGTATGGGTGAAACGGTAGTGCATACGGCAGAGGATGGTTTCAGTAGTAAATACAAGGCATGTAATTATGATTTTGACCCATTGGTTCCTACCACTGTTACAACTATCTTTAAAGAGGGATACCGTATTATTGAATCAACAAATGTCGCTATCAGCCGTTTGAAGAAGATGCCCGAAACTGTGAAGCGAAATCAATTGTTAGGTGAAGCATTGGCCATTCGTGCATTCTGTTACCACAACTTGATACGTATCTATGGAGATGTACCTGCTGTATATGTTCCCTTGGAAGAAATGGATGCAAATGATGAGAACCGTTTTTATCCGAAACGTTCACCTCGTGATGGTATATATGACCAAATTGTTTCGGATTTGCAACAGGCTACAGAATGGTTACCTTGGTACGAGGAGAGCGGTTATACTTCGACCGAGCGTCTTACCAAACAAGGAGCATATGCATTGCTGGCACGTATTGCTCTTTATGCAGGAGGTTATTCATTGCGCTGGGATTTGGAGACAAATGATCCTGCAACTTTGAAAATGGCTCGTCGGGATGATGCTACACGTGTTAAGGAATTATATGAAATTGCGAATGATGCATGCTTTCAAATCAAAGAACATGGAAAGAACTCATTGGTACAGGGAAAAGACGGAATGAGTGGTTTCCAATATCTGTGGTATAATCATTGCCAGCGTAAACTTACGGAGACTGAATCTGAAATGATTTGGCAATTGGCAGAATATGGTGACAAGACCAATTCGGAATTCGGACTTTATCTGCAGCCAGGTTCTTATAATGGAACATATGGTTCACGCAAGACATTACAGTTTGTTCTGCCAACTTATTATCTTTCATTTGATAAAAAGGATACTCGTCGGGATGTAACATGTACTTCATATAGTATCTATCCCAAAGATGGCGGTAAAAAAGGACCATGGATTGATACCGGTACTACTTATTCTTCTATACTATTGGGTAAGTGTCGTATCCAATGGTGTGTGGAACCGCAAGCTGCAAGCCAAAGAAATATCAATATTCCGCTTATACGTTATTCAGATGTACTTTTGATGTATGCTGAAACGGAGAATTACTTGAATAACGGTCCTACTCCCGAGGCTGAAGCTGCCTTGAAGGAAGTACGTACCCGTGCCGGAGTGGGTGAGTTGCCTATTCCAACCGATCAGCAAGGTTTTGAGGATGCGCTTGTGCAGGAACGTAAGTGGGAATTTGCGGGCGAATTTACTCTTCGTAGTGATTTGACTCGTATGGGACGTTTGGCCAAGGAGTTGAATCAGGCCAAGCAGGATATGAAAGACTTATCCGATCGTAAGGGTGCATATGCCAATGTGCCGAAATATAGATTGTATAAATATCAGGAAGACGGTCAAAAGTACGGTGATAAGTTCCTTGCCATAGATTATATTGAACTGACAGATCCTACGGAGATAGCTACAGTAAAAAATATTCCAGAAGACGAAAAGCAGTATAGTGATTATGAAACAAAACTGATTGAAATTGTGAAGAATCATGATGTTAGTGTAACTTCGCAGGATAAATGGTATCCTAGGGCAATGTTTGAAGCTTTCAGCAGTGAGTTCAATATGAAAGGACAAGCTGTTGTTGGATTTGCCAAATCTGCTAGAGGTAAGATACAAGTAGGTAAGATTATTTATCAACAGCCTACCGGTTCGGAGGAAAATGGAGGTTCTTATCCTGCTTGGATTGATAAAGGGGATGGTTCTGATGGATTATTTTATGGTTTCAAGGAGAACTTTTCTGAATTATGTCCGTTTGCTGCAAAATCTAGTGGACATCCTTTGATAGATAATCCAAATCTAACTCAATTACCTGGCTATTGATAGCAAACTTCTCATAGACTGGAGCGTGGTTTTGTGACTGTGGCATTTATAGCGCAGTTTGAGACCACGCTTTTTATTAACCTCTAATATTATTGAAAGTATGAAAATGACGAAGACTTTTCTTTTAAGTATGTTGTTGGCTTGTATTGGATGCACTGAAGAAATAAACACAAAAGAAGTATATGTCAAAGGAGATTCCGGAAAGTTTCCCGATTATGGTGAGGTGCTTGCCTTTCCTGGTGCAGAAGGTTTTGGACGATATGCTACAGGTGGACGTGGTGGAGAAATATATCACGTTACTAATCTTAATGATGATGGTGAAGGTTCTTTTCGAGATGCAGTGAGTAAGTCTGACCGTATTATTGTATTTGATGTAGCTGGTATCATAAACCTAAAGTCGACATTGATTTTCTCAAAAAATCTGACGATAGCCGGGCAGACGGCTCCCGGTGATGGTATTGTATTGTATGGTAATCGTGTATCGTTTACGGATGCAGATAATTTAATATGTCGTCATTTGCGTATTCGTATGGGAATTAAAGGTTCTGATGGCAAGGATGCCGCGGGAGTGGCTGATGGAGAAAATATGATATTTGATCACTTGTCTGTAACGTGGGGACGTGATGAGAATTTTTCTATAAACAGTACTACGGCACGTAACATAACTATACAGAATTCTATTATTGGACAGGGATTACAGAATCATTCTTGTGGTGGATTGATGCAAACCGATCTTGAAAATGGAATCACATTGTTTCGTAACCTTTATATTGATAACAAGACTCGTAATCCGAAAGTTAAGGGGCTGAACCAATTCGTGAATAATGTTGTATATAATTGGGGAAGTGGCGCTGCGTATAACATGAGTGGTGATTCTGAAGGCAGTTCGTTGACTTCAATTGAAAATAACTATTTTATTAAAGGTCCTGTGGTTAACTGGCAGAATGTACGTCAGGAAGATGGCAGCATAAAGGTGGAATTAGTTGATATGTCACCAACCAAACCGTTTATCGGTGGAAATGAACGTTTTAATACTTATTGTGTTGGAAACTTTTATGATGAAGATAAGAATGGTGTTTTGAATGGGGTAGAAATACTTCCTGCGGTCAATTGGGAAGAACTTTGTTCTGGTAATCCGACTTTTCTTGCTACGTGTCCGGAAATATTTCCTACTATTTCTCAACAATTGGATGCCGAAAAAGCGTATGAATGGATTGTGAAATATGTTGGTGCAAGTCTACCTGTGCGCGATCAGGTGGATACTTATCTTATCGGAGAACTGACTTCATTGGGAGAAAAAGGGACTATAATCCAAAATGAACAAGATACACAACAGTTTCCTTTAGGTGGTGTAGGTGAAATAGAATCTGGAGTGAACCTCTCAGATACTGATGGTGACGGTATGCCTGATGAGTTTGAAGACGGATATGGTTTGGATAAGAATAATCCGGACGATGCTTCACAAATGGCAGAAAACGGATATACCAATATTGAGAATTATATATTTACGCTTGATGAAAGATTGGATAAATAATTTTTATATGATAAAGTTATTGATGAAATACCTGCTATTTGCCGGAGTAATGGCAGTAGTTGGTTGTACCGAAGAAAAAATGGAGGAAGTCTTTATAGAACAACCTAATTCTTTTCATATAAAAGTAGAAGGTGATGAAGCTTTTGCTTTGAATATTCCTTCCGGTGGAAAAATCGGTATTAATGGTAAAGAGGTACAAGTCTTGTCAAAAGGGTTGGTTAGTTTATATGAAGTGCCTGCCGAGGAAAAATATACGGTATATTATCCTTTAAGCGTACAGCTGCAAGAGGAGCGAATGAAGTTTAACATGCCCAAGGACCAGATTTACCGTACTGGTGGAGTTGATGTAGCAGCGTGTCCGTATTATGCCGTTGCTGATAATGAAGGATTGGCGGATTTGAAATTGAAACCGGCATTGGGTGCGTTAAAATTGATAATACCTGCCAATCAGGAATTTGCTTCTATATCATCTGTCGTTTTGAAATCAGAATCGGATGATATAATGGCTGGATGTATAGAATTGGATTTGGAAAGTGGTAATATTATCACTAAGGAAAATATGTCTCGTGAAGTCGTTTTAAAAGGAAATATTGATATAACTGAGAATAATGAAGCTATTATTGTTCTACCTCCGCAAACATTTACTGGGAAATTGGATGTGATGCTTGTGGCTCCGAAAGGAGGAGGAACGTATAGCCTTGATTTAACAGGAAAATCTATAGAAGCAGGTAAAGTACTTACTGCAACGCTTGATAATATAGATTGGGAAATGTGGACTTATTATTATGGTACCTCTAATTGTGTGATAGTACCACCGGGACAGCTCTCTGTTACAGTGAATTGTGCTGCCTATTATACTACTAGTCCTGTTTATGCATATGAGAATATCTCGGCAGGAGATAATTATTTACCGTTGTCTGCTGCACAATTGTGGAATGATGTTTCTTCTGATTTTGTAAAGGGAGTAACACTCTCTTCAGATCGTAAATCATTTACTGTAAATCTTGACGGACGACCAGGGAATGCAGTGATAGCTATTTATGACAAGGATGATCCTAAAACGGAAGATGCTAAGATTTTGTGGTCATTCCATATTTGGGTGACAGAGGTCAAGGAACAGCATTTGGGTATGAATGTAAAGGGAAATAGCTATACTGTACTTGACAGAAATTTAGGAGCGACTTCCGTTATTCCTGGAGAACGTTCTTCTATAGGATTACTTTATCAATGGGGACGGAAAGATCCGTTTGTAGGTACAGGGGAGTATGGAAAAAATAGTAATGCCAAAATGTACAATGAAGTCGGAGAAGTTGCTTTTGCTACAGTTAAAGGTGGAGAAAGTACAGGCAATGTGAAATATGCCATACAAAATCCAACAAAGTTCATTATGTATTCTCGGAGTAAAAGCAATACAGCTAATCCACCTTATTATTGTGCTTACGACTGGCTATACTATGCTGATTGGGCATTATGGGGAAATCCAGAGGGATATACTTATCCGAAAGCATCCAATCTTACAAAATCTATATATGACCCGAGTCCAGAAGGTTATATGGTAGCTCCTAATGATACATGGATGGGAGCCAGCGAAGGTTACGATAAAACTTCAAGTATTTTTGCTGCAGCAGAATGGAGTAAGGGATATGTTATGGTGGATGATAGCGGACAAAACTGGTGGTATCCGATAGGAGGATGGCGTAGTCGCAAGAATGGAAAATTAACTGCAGCAGATACTAATGGTTATTATTGGTGTAGTTCTACTGATAGAGAGAAGGCCGCGAATTCTGTACATCTAACTCTTGGTAAAGATGATGTCAAACTGAATTCGAATAATAGTCGTGCTAATTCCAGTTTGATACGTTGCGTCAAGATACAGAAATAAAAATAAAACTTTCATTCTCTACGCTAATGTGAGATAGCTCTAATAAGAATGAAAGTATTTCATTTGAACAGATAAGATAGGGAGGATTAGCTATTATAAAAAATATGGAACTATAAAATATTTTGTGTAAATGGAAAATACGGGATTCAAAAATGAGTTCCGTATTTCTTATTTACACAAAACTTTGCATTGTTCGATTTGTTCTTGATAGAATTGACAGACAGTTTTCAGTTCAAATCTTTTGTTTTCGTCATTGAGCAGAGTAGTGGTAGTATATTCTTTCTGTTCAGAGTTGAACTCTAACATTCGTTGTTGTAACTCTGTTTGTTTATCAAGAATGATTTTCTGAATATACTCTTTATTGGGACAGTTCGGTTTCGGCTTATTTTGTGTGAAGTCCCCCCAATAACGGGGTAGGACAGATATGGAGTCAGTAGCTTTTTAGTGGGGATACGCATATAGTTTAGCAATGCGGAAAAGGAAGAACCTCTTGTCAGCTACGCCTCTTAGGTTTGCTCTGAACAGTTTAATTTTAGCATTGAAAG